>NZ_JARDJI010000050.1:0-1341 GCF_039907765.1 Mesorhizobium sp. CC13
GGTTGTGTGCGTCAAGTTCTGCAAATTGGGGCGGCCTTGAAGCTGGTCATGCGGCTTGTCGCAGAGCGAGCTTCTTGTGCTCGCGCAGGTCGTCCATGTTGATGTATCGGTTGGCCTCCATCCAGTTTTCGTTGGTCTCGACGGCGAGCGCCCTGACCAGGCGCAGGCAGCTTCGGGCGTTGGGGAAGATGCGCACGACATAGGTTCTGCGCCTGATTTCCTCATTGAGGCGTTCGAGCATGTTGGTGGACTTCAGGTGCTTGTGGTGTTGGCGCGGCAGGCAAAAGAAGGTCAGCGTGCGCTCGATGGTCTCCTCCACCCACGTCGTCAGCCTTGGATAGCGGCCCGACCATTTGGACAGCCATGCGGCGAGATCGGCCTTGGCCTCGGCGAGATCGCGGCGGTCGTAGAGCCATCTGAGTTCCTGCAGGCAGTCGTCGCCATGCTTCCTCGGCAGGTGATCGAGCGCGTTCCTGAGGAAGTGCACGTAGCAGCGCTGCCAGGCGGCTTCGGGGATCACCTCGCCGATCGCCGCAACCAGGCCGGCATGGTCGTCGGACACGACCAGTTCGACGCCCTTGAGACCGCGTGCCTTCAGGCCGACGAGGAAGTCCTTCCAGGCCGAGCGGCTCTCGCGATTGGCCATCTCGACGGCCAGGATCTGACGCCGGCCGTCCCAGTCGATGCCGACCGCGATCAGCACCGCCTGGCTCGTGACGATGCCGGCCTCGCGCACCTTCTCGTAGCGGGCATCGAGGATGAGGTAGGCAAAGGGCTCTTGCAGCGGCCGCTCGGCAAACGCCTTCAGGCTCTCGTCCAGCCGCTTGTTGATGGCCGAGATCGATGAGGCCGAGAAGGAATGCCCGCACAGCTCCTCGGTGATCGCCTTGACCTTGCGGGTCGACACACCCTGCACATACATCTCCGCCAGCGTCGCCACCAAGGCGCGCTCGGAACGCTGGTAGCGCTCGAACAGTTCGGTGGAGAAGCGGCCAGCCCGGTCCTGCGGAACCCGCAGCTCGAGCTTGCCGACCCGCGTGACTAAGGTGCGGCCGTAATAGCCGGAGCGATAGCCAAGCCGCTCCGGCGTGCGCTCGCTCTTGGAAGCAGCCAGCGCCTCGTCCATCTCGGACTCCAGAACCTCCTGCATCACTGCGCGGATCACTTCCTGCAACCCATCCGGGTTCGAAAGCAGAATGTCTTTGACGGCGGCAATGGCCGACTTATCTTCAGTCTTGGTCATGGTGGCGTTCCTTCGCGGGAATCAGGTGACCTTGAACATCACCAGCCTGCCATGACCGCCCTCTCTCAGCGAATTTGCAGAACTCTCAGCACACTACC
>NZ_JARDJI010000051.1:0-1268 GCF_039907765.1 Mesorhizobium sp. CC13
ATGACGATCAACGTTGCACCGGTGGGCCTGGCGCGCGAGCTGATCGAGCGGCAGAAGTCGGGCAAGCCGATCCGCATCGGCCTGATCGGCTCGGGCGAGATGGGCACCGACATCGTGGCGCGGGTGGCGCACATGCCCGGCATCGAGGTCGGTGCGATCTCGGAGCTCAACCTGCCCAACGCCCACCGCGCCGTCGACATCGCCTACCAGGAGAAGGGCCATGCGCGGGAAGTTGGTAGCGGCTCGGCGCTGAGCGAGGCGATCGAGGCCGGCAAGGTCGCGGTCACCAACGACGCCGACCTGATCCTCGACAGCGGCCTGATCGACGTCGTCATCGACGCCACCGGCGTGCCCGCCGTCGGCGCCGAGATCGGCCTGCGCGCCATGGAGCACGGCAAGCATCTGGTCATGATGAATGTCGAGGCCGACGTCACCATCGGCGCCTATCTCAAGAGCGAGGCCGACCGGCTCGGCGTCACCTATTCGCTCGGCGCCGGCGACGAGCCGTCGTCCTGCATGGAGCTGATCGAGTTCGTCTCGGCCATGGGCCACACCATCGTCGCCGCCGGCAAGGGCAAGAACAACCCGCTCAACATCGACGCCATCCCGGACGACTATGCCGAGGAGGCCAGGCGCCGCAACATGAACGTGCGCATGCTGGTCGAGTTCGTCGACGGCTCCAAGACCATGGTCGAGATGGCGGCGATCGCCAATGCCACCGGGCTGGTGCCCGACAAGGCCGGCATGCACGGCCCGGCCGCGACCTTGCCCGAACTCAACAAGGTGCTGGTGCCGGAGAAGGACGGCGGCGTTTTGTCAAAAGTCGGCGTCGTCGACTATTCGATCGGCAAGGGTGTGGCGCCCGGCGTCTTCGTCATCGCCGACATGTCGCATCCGCGCATCCGCGAGCGCATGGAAGATTTGAAGATGGGCCACGGCCCGTATTTCACCTTCCACCGGCCCTATCATCTCACCTCGCTCGAGGTGCCTTTGACCTGCGCGCGGGTGGTGCTGCACGGCAAGGCCGACATGGTGCCGCTGGCAAAACCTGTCGCCGACGTCTGCGCGGTGGCCAAGAAGGACCTCAAGCCCGGCGACAGGCTCGACGCCATCGGCGAATACAGCTACCGCGCCTGGATCATGACGGCGCCCGAGGCCCGTGCTTCCAAGGCCATCCCCTGCGGCCTCCTGCAGGGCGGCACCGTCACCGCCCCGATCAAGAAGGGCGAGCTCATCACCTATGCCAACGCCGCCGTCGCACCGGGCTC
>NZ_JARDJI010000052.1:0-1126 GCF_039907765.1 Mesorhizobium sp. CC13
AGTAGACCACGACGCTTCTGATGCTCTCGCCGGCATGCATGAGGTCGAAGCCCTTGTTGATGTCCTCGAGCTTGAGGGTGTGGGTGATCATCGGGTCGATCTGGATCTTGCCCTCCATGTACCAGTCGACGATCTTCGGCACGTCGGTGCGGCCGCGGGCGCCGCCGAAGGCGGTGCCCTTCCAGGTCCGGCCGGTGACCAGCTGGAACGGCCGCGTCGAGATCTCCTGGCCGGCGCCGGCGACGCCGATGACGATCGACTCGCCCCAGCCGCGATGGCTGGCTTCGAGCGCCTGGCGCATGACCTTGACGTTGCCGGTGCAGTCGAAGGTGTAGTCGGCGCCGCCGATCTGGTCGGCGCCGCGCTTGGTCATGTTGACCAGGTACGGCACGATGTCGCCGTCGACCTCCTTCGGGTTGACGAAGTGGGTCATGCCGAAGCGGGTCCCCCATTCCTTCTTGTCGTTGTTGAGGTCGACGCCGATGATCATGTCGGCACCCGCGAGCCTGAGGCCCTGGATGACGTTGAGGCCGATGCCGCCGAGGCCGAAGACGATGGCGGTGGCGCCGATCTCGACGCGTGCCGTGTTGATGACAGCACCGATGCCGGTGGTCACGCCGCAGCCGATGTAGCAGATCTTGTCGAAGGGCGCGTCGGGGTTGACCTTGGCGAGTGCGATCTCGGGCAGCACGGTGAAGTTCGAGAACGTCGAGCAGCCCATGTAGTGGAAGATCTTGTCCTTGCCGATCGAGAAGCGGCTGGAACCGTCCGGCATCAGGCCCTGGCCCTGCGTCGAGCGGATGGCGGTGCAGAGGTTGGTCTTGCGGCTGAGGCACGACGGGCAGGAGCGGCATTCGGGCGTGTAGAGCGGGATGACGTGGTCGCCCTTCTTGAGCGAGGAAACCCCCTTGCCGACGTCGACGACGACGCCGGCGCCCTCATGGCCGAGGATGGCCGGGAAGATGCCTTCGGGATCGGCGCCCGACAGGGTGAACTCGTCGGTGTGGCAGATGCCGGTCGCCTTGATCTCGACCAGCACCTCGCCCTCGCGCGGGCCCTCGAGGTCCACCTCCATGATCTCGAGCGGCTTGCCTGCTCCAACGGCGACGGCGGCGCGGGTTTTCAT
>NZ_JARDJI010000053.1:0-1049 GCF_039907765.1 Mesorhizobium sp. CC13
TAGAGTCAGTTTCATTTAGTTTGAAGCGTATCCGGCATTGCGGATGTAGTTTGCGCATTCGGTTGGTGTGAAGTTGTCGAGGAGGGTGCCGATCCTTCGCCATGTTGTCTCGACGGTTCGCTCTGCCGCCCTTCGCATGAGATGCTTGAGCTTGGCGAAGACCTGCTCGATGGGGTTCAGGTCGGGGCTGTATGGCGGCAGGTAGAAGAGCTTGGCGCCGGCGGCCCTGATCGTTCGCCGTATCGCCGGCCCTTTATGGGAGCCGAGGTTGTCCATCACCACAACGTCGCCGGGCTGAAGGGTGGGAGCGAGGAACTGCTCCACCCAGGCTGCGAAGCTGACGCCGTTGATGGGGCCATCGATGACACAAGGTGCATCGATGCGGTCATGGCGCAATGCAGCCAGGAAGGTGAGCGTGCGCCATTTGCCGTGCGGAGCCTTGGCGATCAGCCGCTGGCCACGCGGCCCCCATCCGCGCAAGGGCACCATGTTGGTCTTTGCCCAGGTCTCATCGATGAAGACCAGACGGCGCGGATCGAGCCGGCCCTGATACTTCCGCCACTGCGCTCGCCGCCTCGCGATGGCCGGCCTGTCCTGCTCGCTGGCGAACAGCGTTTTTTTTGAAGCTGAAGCCCGCCGCCCGCAACACACGCCAGATCGAGACCGGAGAGGCCGCCACGCCGCGCTCGGCAAGATCGGCCGCCAGGCTGCGCAGGCTCACCGCAGAACCCGAGACGGCCCGGTCCAGCAACCACTCCCGATGACCATCCAGCGCCCGCCCCGAAGGCCGGCCCATCCGGCGCGCCGCGGCGCTGCCGCTCGCCCGTTGCCGTTGCGACCACTTCACGACGCTGGCTACGCTCACGCCAAACAGCACCGCCGTCTCTCGACAACTGCGACCGCTCGAAACCGACGCTGCAACACGCTCACGAAGGTCGTCCGAATAAGGCTTGGGCATAGATGCTGGCCTCCACCCAGCCAGCATCTTGAATCACAATCTGCTCAAAACAGGAATCCCAAATGATTCAATCAATCAGAAATCCGCTCTA
>NZ_JARDJI010000054.1:0-1040 GCF_039907765.1 Mesorhizobium sp. CC13
CTAGCTGTGAGCTTTCGGGAGGTTGTCCATTCGGACCGGACCGAGGAGACTGGAGTTACCACGCTTCAGCACTCACCGGAGGGTCCGAATGAACATCCATAAGAATGCCCGTCTCACGCCGCTGCGTCGAGAGGAGATGGCGCTGTCGGTGGTAGAGGGCGTTTTTTCCAAAGCCCATGCGGCGCGCGTCTATGGCGTGTCGGCCAAGATCGTGGCGCGCTGGATCGAGCGCTATAAGGCCGAAGGGCGGGCCGGCATGGTCGACCGTACCTCGCGGCCCGCCCATATGCCACAGGCCACTGCTGCGTCGATCGCCGAACGCGTCGTGGCGCTGCGGCGGCAACGTTGGACCGGCAAGCACATCGCCCATGAGGTCGGCGTCTCGCCGGCCACCGTCAGCCGGGTTCTCAAGCGTGCCGGACTGTCGCGTTTGAGGGATATCGAACCGGCCGAACCGGTCCGGCGCTACGAGCGCGAGCATCCCGGCGAGATGATCCACATCGACATCAAGAAGCTCGGTCGTTTCGAGCGCATCGGTCATCGCATTACCGGCAAGCGCACCGGCAATGCCAGCTCGCGCGGCAGCAGTTGGGAGTTCGTCCATGTCTGCATTGACGACGCCTCCCGCATCGCCTTCTCGCAAATATTGCCTGACGAGCGCAAGGAAAGCGCCATCGCCTTCCTCAAGGCGGCGGTGGCCTATTACGCCAGCCTCGGCGTCAAGATCGCGCGCGTCATGAGCGACAACGGCTCCTGCTACAGATCGAAGGTCTTCGCCAAGGCCTGCCGCGATCTCGGCCTCAAGCACATTAGGACAAGGCCCTACACGCCCAAGACCAATGGCAAGGCCGAGCGCTTCATCCAGACAGCGCTGCGCGAATGGGCCTATGCCATCGCCTATCCGACTTCAGATCACCGTGCCGCAGAGTTGCCGGTCTGGCTGCATCGCTACAATTGGCACCGTCCCCACGGCAGCCTAAAGTCCAAAACACCTATCAGTCGCCTCGCTTTGACCGAGGACAACCTGTTGAGGCTCCACA
>NZ_JARDJI010000055.1:0-908 GCF_039907765.1 Mesorhizobium sp. CC13
AGAGGCTGTTTGGAAAATCGGATTTGAGGGGTTCCCACCGGGCGTGAAGCGTGATTCAGGGCGCGGATGTGGACCGAAGCGAGCCGTGGCCGGATTTCCAAGATTGAGCGCAAGACGAAGCGTTACCCGTGCGATTTGACCGACGAGGAGTGGGAGCGGATCGCACCGCTGATGCCTCGGCCGGGGCGGCGTGGTCGACCTCGCGAAGTGGATTTCCGCGAGGTGATCAACGCGGTGCGTTATCTGGTGCGCTCGGGTTGCGGTTGGCGGATGTTGCCCGTCCATTTTGGAGCATGGCAGACGGTATACGGCTGGTTCCGCGAACTGGCTCGGCGCTTCCTGTTTCAGACGATCCACGACATCGAGCTGATGCTGGATCGCGAGCGTCAGGGCCGGGAGCAAAGCCCGAGTGCGGCGGTCATCGACAGTCAGTCGGTCAAGGCGCCGTCAGCGGAGGAACGGGGCTTCGACGCCGCCAAGAAGATCGTTGGACGCAAGCGGCATATCGCGGTCGACACCGATGGCCGGCTGCTCATGGTGAACCTGACGCCCGCCGACATCTCTGATAGCGCAGGTGCGCAAACGATCCTCGATGGCATCCGCAAACGCTGGCCTTGGGTGAAGCATCTCTTCGCCGATGGCGCCTATGACCGGCTCAAGCTCATGGACAAGGCCAGTTATCTCGACTTCGTGGTGGAGGTCGTCCGCCGCTGTGACAACCAGCAGGGCTTCAAGGTCCTGCCGCGCCGCTGGGTTGTCGAGCGCACCTTTGGATGGATGATCCGATGGCGCCGCCTCGTCCGCGACTACGAGAAGCGGATCGACGTCTCCCAGGCCATGATCCTCGTCGCCATGGGCGGCAACCTCCTACGCCGGAATGCCCATCCCTGACTTTCCAAACGGACTCT
>NZ_JARDJI010000056.1:0-869 GCF_039907765.1 Mesorhizobium sp. CC13
CGGGCCGAGTTTTGAAAGTCGAAAGGCAGAACCGATGAAGACCGTTTCCACGTCGAAGTCGCATGGCGGCGTCCAGGGTGTCTATTCGCATGCGTCGGAGGCGTGCGCCTGCGACATGACCTTTGCGGTGTTCGTGCCGCCGCAGGCCAAGGACGGTCCGGTGCCGGTGCTGTGGTACCTGTCGGGCCTGACCTGTACCCACGCCAACGTCATGGACAAGGGCGAATACCGGCGCCTGGCCGCCGCACTCGGGCTGATGGTGGTCTGCCCCGACACCAGCCCGCGCGGCGAAACCATTGCCGACGAGAAGGACAACTGGCAGTTCGGCTCGGGCGCCGGCTTCTATGTCGACGCGACGCAGGCGCCGTTTGCCGCGAACTACCGCATGTACGCCTACGTCACCGAGGAGCTGCCGGCGCTGATCGCCAAGAACTTCCCGGCCGACATGGCGCGGCAGGCGATCTTCGGCCACTCGATGGGCGGCCATGGCGCGCTGACCATCGCCTTGAAGCACCCGGAACGGTTCAGGAGCTGCTCGGCCTTCGCGCCGATCGCCCAGCCGTCGACGGCGGGCTGGTCGAAGCCGGCGCTGGAGAAATATCTCGGCAGCGACGAACAGTCATGGCGCGGCTATGACACGACGCTGCTGATCGCGGACGGCAAGCGCTTCCCGGAGTTCCTGGTCGACCAGGGCACGGCCGACGGTTTCCTCGACGAGGGCCTGCGCCCGTGGCTGCTGGAAGAGGCGTGCCGGAAAGCCGGCATCGGGCTCACCCTGCGCCTGCAGGATGGCTACGACCATTCCTACAACTTCATCTCCACCTTCATGGACGATCACCTCAGGTGGCACGCCGAACGGCTGGGGTGAG
>NZ_JARDJI010000057.1:0-833 GCF_039907765.1 Mesorhizobium sp. CC13
GGTAATGCCTATCGGAACTGGACCAAATCCTGGAGGATTTGGCCATGTCTCGATGCCGTAATTGCGGTTTTGGCTGGAGTTGGCGCCTTTCGGACGGTCGGCTGAAGTGCCGTCGCTGCAGGCGCCGTTGGCGTGAGAGGACGCTGTGGGAAGCTTCGCGGCTCGACAGCCGGGTGAAGACGGAACTGGTGCAGCGTTTTGTCTGGGGAGTGCCGGTGTATCGCCAGCGCTTCTCGCTTGTGGCGGGCCGACCGGCAACGGAACGGTTCTATCGCCTGATCCGCCTGGCGATGGCGCATGCCGAGCAGTTGCGCGAGCCGTTCGAAGGCAACCTCGAATGCGACGAAACCACCTTCGGCGGAGCCCGCAAGGGCAAGCGCGGCTGGGGTGCAGCCGGCAAGGTGATCGTCTTCGGCATCGTCAAGCGCAACGGCCTGGTGAAGGCCCAGCCGGTCCCTGCTCATGACCGGGCCTCCATCATGCAGGTCATCCAGGCGGAGAGCCGGGAGGGCTCGCTCTACTACACCGACGAATGGCAGGCTTACGCCACCCTGCGGCTCAGAGGCGACCATGTCGTCATCCGCAAGGAAAAGGGCCGGCCGCTCGGGCGTGACCACATCAATGGCATCGAGGGCTTCTGGTCCTACGCCAAGAACTGGCTTTATCCGTATCGCGGCGTGCCGAAAAAGTTCTTCCATCTCTATCTCGGTGAAACCTGCTATCGGTTCAACCACCGCGACGAGGACCTAAAACCATTGATCATCAAGCTCTTGAAGACCACAAACGTTGAGCAAACAGATCGAAATCCGGTCCAGTTCCGATAGGCATTACCT
>NZ_JARDJI010000058.1:0-790 GCF_039907765.1 Mesorhizobium sp. CC13
TGACCACCATCCAGGACTGCGAGGATTCGGTCGCCGCGGTCGACGCCGAGGACAAGGTTCTGGTCTACCGCAACTGGCTCGGCCTGATGAAGGGCGACCTGTCGGAGAGCTTCGACAAGGGCGGCAAGACCGTCACCCGCAGGCTCAACGCCGACCGTTCCTACACCGGCCCCGATGGCGGTTCAGTATCGTTGCCCGGCCGCTCGTTGATGCTGGTGCGCAATGTCGGCCACCTGATGACCAACCCGGCGATCCGCGACCGCGACGGCCATGAGGTGCCGGAAGGCATCATGGACGCGGCGATCACCGCGCTGATCGCCCTGCACGACGTCGGCGCCAATGGCCGCAAGGCCAATTCGCGAAAAGGCTCGATGTATGTGGTCAAGCCGAAGATGCATGGCCCCGAGGAAGTCGCCTTCGCCGTCGAGATCTTCGACCGCGTCGAGCGCCTGGTCGGCATGCCGCGCAAGACCATCAAGATGGGCATCATGGACGAGGAGCGGCGCACCACCGTCAACCTCAGGGAGTGCATCCGTGCCGCCAAGGAGCGCGTGGTGTTCATCAACACCGGCTTCCTCGACCGCACCGGCGACGAGATCCACACCTCGATGGAGGCGGGTCCGATGGTGCGCAAGGGCGACATGAAGCAGGCGCCGTGGATCAACGCCTACGAGGCCTGGAACGTCGACACCGGGCTCGAATGCGGGCTGTCGGGCCATGCCCAGATCGGCAAGGGCATGTGGGCGATGCCGGACCTGATGGCGGCGATGCTGGAGCAGAAGATCGCCCA
>NZ_JARDJI010000059.1:0-626 GCF_039907765.1 Mesorhizobium sp. CC13
GCCGTCATCGTCGCCACCGTGCGGGCGATGAAGATGAACGGCGGCGTCAAGAAGGAGGACCTCGGCAAGGAGGACGTCGAGGCGGTGAAGAAGGGCTGCGCCAATCTCGGCCGCCACATCGAGAACGTGCGCCAGTTCGGCGTGCCGGCGGTCGTCGCCATCAACCACTTCCATTCCGACACCGACGCCGAGATTGCGGCGATGAAGGACTATGTCGCCAAGATGGGCGAGGAAGCCATCCTGTGCCAGCATTGGGCCAAGGGCTCGGCCGGCATCGAGGAGCTGGCGAAGAAGGTGGTCAGCCTCGCCGAGAGCGGTGCTGCGCAGTTCGCCCCGCTCTATCCCGACGACATGAAGCTGTTCGACAAGATCGACACCATCGTCAAGCGCATCTACCGCGGCTCGCAGGCGATCGCCGACAAGAGCGTGCGCGACCAGCTGCATGCCTGGGAGGCGGCCGGCTACGGCAACCTGCCGGTGTGCATGGCCAAGACCCAGTACTCGTTCTCGACCGACCCGAACCTGCGCGGCGCCCCGGTCGACCACGTGGTGCCGGTGCGCGAGGTGCGGCTGGCCGCCGGCGCCGGCTTCGTCGTCGCCATCTGCGGCGAGATCATGACCATGCC
>NZ_JARDJI010000006.1:0-255758 GCF_039907765.1 Mesorhizobium sp. CC13
CTACGACCATTCCTACAACTTCATCTCCACCTTCATGGACGATCACCTCAGGTGGCACGCCGAACGGCTGGGGTGAGGACCTGGGGCGCTTCCGCTTTTCTTCGGATCGCGGAAACGCTCTATCTCTTTGTTTTGACGCAATTCCGGACGGAAAACCGCTGCGCACTTCCTGGAAATGCGCTAAGCGAAAACGGCGTCCGGTGCAGGTTCCGGACGCCGTGACGGGCAGCATGGGAGGATGCTTCCGTCAGAAATCCGCCTGGATGCGGACGAAGCCGCCGAGCGCATCGGCGTCGGCCAGGTCGAAATTGTCGTAGTAGCCGACTTCCGGCGAGACGGTCAGGCCGTCGACCACCTTCCAGGCGACATTGGCGACCGCGGCGAAATTCTCCTGAGCGTCGTAACCGAGCTGCAGATTGAACGTCGCCTTGTCCGTCAGCTTGGCAGCACCGCCGCCCCAGACAGCCCAGCGCCCGCCCCACACGCCATAGAATTGCGAGTAGGGATCGCTGTCGTCGGTCTTGGCACCGGCCATGGCCCAGATCGAGATGCTGTCGTTGACGGTCAAGTCGATCCTGAGCTTGCCAGCCCACTCCTCTGCGACCGAATCGTAGCCCGCAACGGCGGTCACGCTGCCCCAGTCCTGGGCGTAGGCTGCGCCGATCACGACGCGCGGCATGTAGCTGTCGATCACGTCTTCGCCCCAGCCGCCTTCGAGCGCGGCCGCCAGCGTCAGCCCGTTCGAGCCGGTGTAGGTGTAGCCGAGCATGGTGGTGGTGAACGGCCCGTAGCCGACGATCGCGTCGTTGGACACGGCGCCGGCATAGTAGGTCTGGGTAATGAAAAGCGAGTCGTTGACGCCGGCAAAGAAGCCGCCCAGCTCGATCATCGCCATCTCGATCTCGGCGCTCTGGACAGCATCGGCAGCGTCGCGCTTTTCTTGGAAATTGATGTTGGCATAGGTTCGGAACGTGCCGAATTCGGTCTCGGCGCGGGCGTCGGTCTGCAGCTGGAAGCGGGCCAGCGTGTAGTAGGTGTCGCGGTCGCCGTCGCCGTCGACATCGACGCCGAAGAGCGGGCCGAAGCCGGTTTCGAGACGGAGATAACCGCCGACCCTGAGACAGGTCTCGGTACCGGGAATGTAGTAGAAACCGGTGCCGTAGACGTCGCAGACGCGGACGTGGTCGAGGCTTTCGGCATCGGCGGCAAAGGCGCTGCCGGTGCCGAAGGCAGCCCAAAGGGTGGCGCCGGCGGCCAGCGCAGGCGCAAGTCTGTTCAATCGCATTCCAGTCCCCTCGCTTTGGTTGTCGAACCGGCATCGCTGCCGGTGCCGCACCCCCCTGGCTTTGCCCGATGCGGCACGAACGAAGGGTTCGACCCCTGCCAGTAAGGCAGGGGAGGCGCGAGGCGAATTCAGGACGCCACTTGTCTGTCTGGGCTTATTAGATGCGGCTTTTGTAAGCTACGGGATCGGGGGACAGTGTGACATGCCGCCAAGGCATGAAGACATGTCCAGAAGTAAGATCAGCCGGCTACGCGTCCGGCCATAAGAGCAGATGGCCCGCCCGCCGTGCCATCTCCGGCGCTAGAAAGTCGTGTTTTCCATGTCTTCGGCATCGAGCGACGAAATGCGAAATCCCTTGCCGGTCCTGAGCTCACGTGGCGTCTGGCCGAAAGCCTTGCGGATATGGCGGGAGAAGTGGAATGGGTCCTGGTAGCCGCATTCATAGGCGATGCGGGCGATCGGCGTGCCGCTGTTCATCAGCATGGCCGCCCCTTGCGAGGCGCGCACATGCCAGATGTAGCGGGCGGGGGTGAGGCCCATATGCCTGACGAACAGCAGCGTCAGGTGCTGGCGGCTGACGATGGCCGCGTCGGCGACGTCGGTGACAGTGATCTGCTTCTTGAAATTGGTGTCGATGAAAGCCTTGGCGCGCTGCACCACGTCCGGCAGCGAACCGAGGTTCTCCTTGTCCTGCACGCCGAGCACGAAGGAACTGCATAGCGCCTGGCCGATGGCATTGCGCACCTCGTTGACGCCCGAACGCGACGAGTTGCCGAGTTCCACGCCGAGCAGCATCAGCTGGTGGATGCGGTTGTCGAGCGGAACGATGTCGGGTCCGCTGCGCCAGGATTTCATGACCAGGCTCGAAATCGCCGAAGGCGCCGTCTCACACCAGGCCACCCGTGTTCGCCGGTCGCGAGCATAGAGGAAGGAGATCGGCATGCGGTTGAGGATCAGTGCCGCCTCGCCCGCATTGACCTCGAAGTCGCCTTCGTCGCTGCCGACTTTCGCATGGCCTTCGAACACGGCGAGGATCTGCAGATAAGCGAGCTTCATCGGGCCGAAGAAGCCGCCGTTCTCATAAGTGGCGTCGCCGAACGAGAACGTCTGTCCCCCGGCGAAAACGATCGAACTCATGCAAGCCTCCCAGTTTCGGCATTGCTGGCAGCTGGGCTCTCAGGCCAAAGCTATCTGACATGGAGACATGTTTCTAGGTCTCAAAGTCATTCACGCTCCGCCCGCCCTTTCATATCGTCCGGCTAATGAACGGACGCAGAGGGCAAGAGCCACCATGGAATTCAAGGGTACCCCGTTTCACAGCCACTCGAGTGCGAACAATGCGACACGCTGGTGGTACGCATGGGACCGCTACCTCGTGCCCGACATGTTCAGCGACGTCGAGGAGGAGATCCGGGCGATCCGCACCACCGGTGCGATGATCGACATGTCGCCGCTGCCCAAGGCCGAGATCGCCGGCCCCGGTGCCGCCGCGCTGCTCGACCGGTTGATCACCCGCCCGATCGCCAGCATGGAGATCGGACATGCCATCTACACGCCGCTGTGCGCCGAGAGCGGCCATGTCGTCTCCGACGGGCTGGTGCTGCGCATCGCCGAGAATGTCTATCGCCTGTCAGGCGACTCGGCGGTCGAATGGTGCGAGCGTCATGCGAAGGGCTTCGAGGTCTCGATCCGCGACGTCACCGACGAGATCGGCATCCTGTCGCTGCAGGGGCCGAATTCGACGCTGACGCTCGAGAAGGCGACGGGCGAAAGCTGGGAAAAGTTCCGCTTCTCCCGCATCCGCAAGGCGATCATCGGCGGTGCCGAGGTCGAGGTGGTCCGGCAAGGCTTCACCGGCGAACTTGGCTACGAGATCTGGCTGAACCGGCAGGACGGCGCCGCCGTCTGGGCTGCGGTGCGCCGGGCCGGGCAGGATTTCGGCATCGTGCCGGCGGGCGAGTTTGCCGCCGACATCGCCCGCGTCGAAGCCGGCATCATCCTGATCCGTGCCGACTACACCGGCGCCGGACCGGAGCTGCAGTTCGCCCATGGGGTGCTCGACGCCGACAACCTGGTCACGCCCAAGGAACTCGGGCTCGAGCGCCTGGTCGACCTCAGCAAAAGCGACTTCGTCGGCAAGGCGGCGCTCGAAGCGCAGCGCGCCAATGGCCACGGCTCCAACGGCTTCACCGGCCTGGTCTTCGACACCGACGAAATCTACGCCCTCTACAGGCGCGCCAACGTCTCACCCAATCTCTGCCCGCGTGTTCGCTGGCAGGCGATGAAGCTGGTGCATGACGGACGTGTCGTCGGCCGCGCCACCAGTGTCACCTGGAGCCCGACGGTCGGCGCCATCATCGGCTTTGCCTGCCTGGGCGCGGATCTGATCGAGGTCGACCGCGCCGACATCCAGGCCGAGTGGACCGACGAGACCGGGCGCGTCCTCGGGCTGGTGTCTACCCGCCAGGTGGCGACGCCGTTCACCGCGCTGAAGCGCTCCGCCTGAGCCTGAGAGTTGGGCCGGGCCGAACGCGCCCGGCCGCGAACGACAAAGGGAGGAACCTTGGAATGTCGATGTTTCGCAAAGGGATTGCAGTGGTGGCGGCGGTGTGCGCCATCGGGGTCGGCTCGGCATTCGCCGATCAGCCGACCAAGGTGAAGATCGCGCTGGTGCTCACCGGCGGAGTCGAGTCGTCGTGGCAAAGCAGCCTGATCGCCGCGCTGGAACGGGTGAAGGCGACAAAGCCGCACGGGCTCGACGTGGAATGGACCGTCGGCGACCCGGTGTTCGACGACGATGCAGCCGAGGCGATGCGGATCTATGCGGAGTCCGGCGAATACCAGATCATCTGGGGCCACGGGCCTTATTCGGACCAGGTGGCCAAGGTGAAGGACGAGTTCCCCGACGTGGCGTTCGCCGTGGTCGGTTCGGGCAACCAGCCGCTGGGCGGCAACCAGTACTGGATCTACAAGCGCGTCCACGAGGCGTCGTATCTGAGCGGCATGCTGGCCGGCGGCATGAGCAAGTCGGGCTCGCTCGGCGTGGTCGGAACCTTCCCAGGCGACGATATCAACGACGAGATCAACGCCTTCTTCGCAGGCGCCCGGCAGATGCGCGCCGACACCAAGCAGCGCGTCGCCTTCGTCGAGTCCTGGTACGACCCGGGCAAGGCCGCCGAATACACCAACGCCCAGGTGGCGACCGGCGTCGATGGCATCCTGCAGCTGACCGGCAATTTCGAGGCCTGCAAGCTCAACAAGGTCTACTGCTTCGGCAGCAAGGCCGACGAGAACTACTTCGCGCCCGAGAACGTGGTGACCAGCGCCGTCGCGCTCTGGGACCCCGACATCAACTGGATCATCGACGAGTGGTGGAACCGTGCGACCAAGGGCGCGCCCTATCAGGGCAATGCCGAGCCGCGCTGGTTCTCCATGGCCGAAGGCGGGGTGGCGCTGGCGCCTTATCACGCACTCGACGCCAAGGTGCCCGAAGCGGTGAAGGCAAAGGTCGCGGAAACCGAGAAGGCCATTCGCGACGGCAGCCTCAAGGTGCCGCTCGATACGGCACTGCCGGTTTCGCAATAGGCGGACCTGGTGCGGCCCGCCGGGGAGGAGACCGGCGGGCCGTGAAGAAGCGCTGATGCGCCGGAGGAGTTCCACGGAAATGACTGTTGCGTTGCAGGCCAGCGGATTGAGCAAGAGATATGGCGACGTCGTTGCGCTGGACGGCGTGTCGCTCGAAATACATGCTGGCGAAATCCATTGCCTGTTCGGCGAGAACGGTGCCGGCAAATCCACCCTGTCCGGCTGCCTCTATGGCTATGTCGAGCCGGACGGCGGCGAGCTGGCGATCGACGGCAAGCCCGTGAAACTGCGTTCGCCGGCCGAGGCACTGCGTTTCGGCATCGGCATGATCCACCAGCACTTCAAGCTCGTCGGGCGGCTGAGCGTCATCGAGAACGTGCTGGTCGGCGCCGGCGGCAGGGGGCTGTTCCTGGACACGAAGACCGCGCGCCGGCGCCTGGCGGCCCTGTGCTCGGACTACGGCATCGAGCTTTCCCCTGACGCCATCGTCGAGGAACTGCCTGTCGGCCTGCAGCAATGGGTCGAGATCATCAAGGTGCTGTTCCTCGGCGTGCGGATATTGATCCTCGACGAGCCGACGGCGGTGCTGACCCCGCAGGAATCGGACCGGCTGATGGGAGCGCTTGAGCGCATGCGCGGCGCCGGCATGGCGATCGTGCTGATCTCCCACAAGCTGCGCGAGGTGATGCGTTCGGACCGCGTCACGGTGCTGCGCGCCGGCAAGCTCGTCGCTTCACTGAGGACCGCGGAGACATCGCCCGAAGAACTGTCGGTGTTGATGGTCGGGCGCAAGGTGTCGCCGTCCTATAACCAGGGCCGCGAACTGCCGGGCGAGATCGTGCTCGACCTCAACGACGTCTATGTCAATGGCGAGCGCGGCCACCGCGTGCTCGACGGCTTGAGCATCCAGGTGCGTTCGCATGAGATCGTCGGCCTCGCCGGCGTCGCCGGCAACGGCCAGCGCGAACTGTTCGAGACCATCATGCGCGTGCGGCCGCTCGAGGCCGGCCGCATCAGCATCGACGGCAAGGATGTGACCGCAAGCTCGACCAGGGACGTCATCGACCTCGGCGTCGGCCACATCCCTGATGACCGCTATCTCCAGGGCCTCATCGGCAGCTTCACCATTGCCGACAACATCGTTCTCGGCCGGCACCATGATTGCGCCTTCCGCAAGGGGCCGTTCCTCGACCGCAAGGCGATCAGCTCCTTTGCCACGGACAGGATGTCGGAATACCGCGTCGCCGCCAGGGACAGCGCCGCCCGGGTCGACCGCCTCTCGGGCGGCAATGCCCAGAAGGTGATCCTCGCCCGCGAGCTGCAGCGCAGCACCTCGCTGCTGCTCGCCAACCAGCCGACGCGCGGGCTCGACCTCGGCGTCATCGACTATGTCTACCGGCAGCTGCTGGCCAAGAAGGCAGAGGGTTTCGGCATCCTCCTGGCATCGGAGGAACTCGACGACCTGATGACGCTGTGCGACCGCATCGCCGTCATCCATCGCGGCAAGATCGTCGGCGTGGTCGAGCCTGCAGCGACGACCCCGCAGCATCTCGGCCTGATGATGGCCGGCCAGGCCATTCCGGGAGGTGAAGCCCGTGCACATTAAGCTCGAACAGCGCCATGCCTCCAGCCTGCTCTGGCAGGGCATGTCCTATGGCCTGGCGATCATGGCGGGCTTTGCCGCCACAGCTGTACTGCTGAAACTTTCGTCGGCCGATGTCTCCACGGCATTCGCCGCCCTGCTGCGCGGCGCTTTCGGCAGCCAGCGCGCCATCCTGCGCACGCTGGTGGACGCAACGCCGCTCATCTTCACCGGGCTCGCCGCACTTGTCGTCTTCCGGGCACGGATATGGAGCATCGGCCAGGAGGGCCAGGTCTATGCCGGCGCGATGGGCGCATATTGGGTCGCCTCTTCGCTGCCGGACGCGCCGCTTCTTGTCGTCGGGCCGCTTGCCATAGCCGGTGCCATGCTCGGCGGCGCGACGATGTCCGGCATTGCGGCGGTGCTGCGCAACCGCTACGAGGTCAACGAGATCTTCTCGACGGTCATGCTCAACTACATCGTCGTCTACCTGCTGTCCTGGCTGCTTTCGGGCGGGCCGTGGACCGAGGCGGGCACGACCGTCGCCTACCACCAGACGCCGCTGTTGGCGCAACCGGCCTGGCTGCCGCAACTTTCGGGGCCGCTGCATGCCGGCATCCTGTTCGCGATCGCCGCGGCAATATCAGTCCACCTGCTGCTCGAGCGCACGTCATCGGGTTACGACATGCGCGCTCTCGGCGCCAACCAGACCGCGCTGCGCTTCATGGGCATGGACGTGCCGCGCATCGTGCTCGTCACCATGCTGCTCTCAGGTGCTCTTGCCGGTCTGGCCGGCGGGGTGGAATTGCTCGGCGTCCAGCATCGCCTGAAGGCCGACTACCTGTTCGGCCTCGGTTATGGCGGCATCATCGTCGCCATGGTCGGCGGCCTGCGCCCGGCCGGAACCGTGGCGGTCGCCATCCTGTTCGGCGGCCTGTCCTCGGGCGCCGTCGACATGCGCATCCAGAGCGGCGTCCCGGATTCCCTGATCCAGGCGATGCAGGGCACCATCCTCCTCTTCGTCCTCTGCGGCACGGCGCTCGCCCGCTACCGCCTCACATGGAGCTCGGCAAAATGAGCGGACTGTTTCAGCAAGCCATCCTCGTCAGCCTGCTCGCCGCGACGATCCGCATCGCCACGCCGCTGCTGCTCTCGGCCATGGGCGAACTGGTGACCCAGCGTGCCGGCATCTGGAATGTCGGCGTCGAAGGCACGATGCTGACCGGCGCCTTCATGGCCTATATCGTTTATGCGGTGACCGGCGACCACGCGACCGCCTTCGCTGCGGCGGTAGCAGCCGCGATGGTGCTCGGCGTCATCACTGCCTTCCTGAGCGTCACCCTCAGGGTCGATCATTTCATCACCGGCCTGGGCATCAACCTTCTTGCGAGTGGGCTGACGCTGTTCTGGTTCCGCAGCTTTGTGAAGGGCAAGGCGCAGCCGACCTTCGACAGCATCGGCACGGTGCCGGTTTCCTATCTGTCTGACATTCCCGTCGTCGGCCCGGTGCTGTTCGACCAGCGGCTCTTGACCTACGCCGCCTTCGCGCTGGTGCCGGTCGTGTGGGCCTTCCTCTACCGCACCCGGACCGGGCTCGAACTGCGCGCGCTGGGCGAGAACCCGGCAGCGCTCGACACGATGGGGCTCAACGTTGCCGCCCGGCAATATGCTGCCACCGTCTTCGGCAGCGCCATGACCGGCCTTGGCGGCGCGTTCCTGATGCTCGGCTTCTCCGACCGTTTCGTCCCCGAGCTTTCGGCCGGCCGCGGCTGGCTGGTGGT
This sequence comes from Mesorhizobium sp. CC13, assembly GCF_039907765.1. NCBI lineage: Bacteria > Pseudomonadati > Pseudomonadota > Alphaproteobacteria > Hyphomicrobiales > Phyllobacteriaceae > Mesorhizobium > Mesorhizobium sp. CC13. Next base: position 8,234 of record NZ_JARDJI010000006.1, read on the forward strand.
CGTGGCGCTGATTGCCGGCAACTGGCATCCGCTGCGGGTGACGCTCGCAGTACTCGCCTTCTCCTTCCTGGAATCGGTGGCCACCCACAGCCAGGCGATCGGGGCAGCCGTACCGTACCAGCTGCTGCTGGCGCTGCCCTATGTCATCTCGATCGCCATCATCGTCATGGCCAAGGGCAAGAGCCGCCAGCCGGCTGCACTCGGCGAGAGCTACGCGCGGTCATGATCGATCGTTTTTGCCATCGGGCCTTTGCGCCGCCGGCGGGCATTGCGCCGGCCAGGCCGAAATATGCCTACGATTTTTCGCCGCCCTGATCCGGGGCTGAGCGTCCTCCTCCCCTTCGCCGACATCACAGCCGGAGACCCGAGCCGGCGCGCGCTCCCCTTGTGCCGGAGATCACCATGCCCGAACTCAAGCATCGCCTTTCGCCGCTGCCCCTGCCCAATCTCGTGGGCGAGGGGGTATCGATCGAACTGGCGCCGGCCCAGGCAGCCGGATTCACGCCGTCCGACGAAGCATTTCCGCGTGGTTCGCGCGTGTTTCTGACCCATCTCGAGGGCAAGCCCATCGCCATGCAGGTCGAGGCGGCCAGGCTGCTGAAGCAGGCCGGCTTCGTTCCCGTTCCACATCTCGGCGCCAGGCATTTTTCGACGGCCCGGGAGTTCACCGACCTCGTCGAGGCGCACAGCCGCAACGGCGTCACCGAGGCGCTGTTCGTCGGCGGCAATCCGCTGTCGGCCGGCGGCCCGCTAGAAGATGCCGCCGACCTTCTCGCCCATCCGGTCATCGCCGACAGCAGCTTCGCCACAGCCTTCATCGGCGGCTACCCGGAAGGCCACCCGGCGATCAGCCAGAACGCGCTCGCCCATGCGCTGCTGCGCAAGATCGCCATCTGCCACGACCGCGGCCTGGCCCCGCGCATCGTCTCGCAATTCGCCTTCGACGGCGCGATGATGGCGGCCTGGGCCATGAACCTCCACCGCAACTATCCGGGGGTACCGGTCCACCTCGGATTGGCCGGCGTCACCTCGCTGACCAAGCTCATCAAGTTCGCCATGATGTGCGGCGTGGGGCCGTCGCTCGCCGCCCTACGGCGCTCGGGCGTCGGCCTGTTCAATGTCCTGGCGGACAAGGACCCGGGCGACCTGATCAGGGCGATAGAGGCCGACCTGCCGTCCGATGCCCCCCGCATCTTCGTGCATCTGTTTCCGTTCGGCGGCTGGGAGAAGTCGCTCTCCTGGCTCAAGGACTATCGCGGCAGGCGCGCGGACTGACGTGCCGCTGAGGCAGGGATCGAGGGGCCGGGGGAGACAGAGAAAGAGCCAGCGATGAATGCGCCGTACAAACATGCCGGATTCCAAGCGCATGGTGAGCAAAGAGGGCTGCAGGTTGAGCCGGCCTCCGACCAATTCCATGGCGATGTCCTGGACGTCGAGATCCTGCTCCTGCCCGGCTTTTCGCAGCTGTCGCTGGCCGCGCTGATCGAACCGCTCAACCTCGCGAATGTCCTGTCCGGCCGAAAACTCTTTAGCTGGCGGTTGACGAGCATCGATGGCCAGCCGGTCACCAGTGCCAGTGGCGTCTCCGTCGGCGTTGCGAGGCGTTTCGAAGGGCTGCTGGAGGGGCAATCGACGCGGCAGCCTGCATTCATGATCTGCGCCGGGCAGGAGGTGGAGAGGTACAGCACCCACCAGTTGCGCGCCTTCCTGCGCCGCGCCGCCCGTGCCCGCGTGCCGCTTTATGCGCTGGGCACCGCCGCCTGGCTGCTAGCGGATGCCGGGCTGCTTGGCGACAGGCGCTGCACGATCCACTGGAGCAAGATGGCGGCGTTCGCGGAGAGCTTCTACGACCTCGAGGTCGACGACGCCCTGTTCGTGAGCGACCGCCAGATCGTCACCTGCGCGGGCGATTTCGCCGCATTCGACCTGGCGATCGACCTTGTCCAGCGGCAGTGCGGCGCGGAGCTGGCAAGAAGCATCTGCCAGCATCTGACCGCCGACCGCTGGCGCGACGGTGCGAGCTGCCAGTCGGCGCCACCCGGCTTGCGCCATGGCGCAAGCGGCCGCAAGCTGATGCAGATCATCCAGCAAATGGAACGCAACGTCGAGGATCCGCTGCCGCTGATCGAGATCGCGCGCTGGGCGGCCCTGTCGCGCCGCCAGGTCGAGCGACTGTTCGAGCGCCTGCTTTCGACCACGCCGCGCCAGTACTACATCAAGCTGCGGATGCGCCGGGCGCGCCAGTTGATCGAACTGACCGACATGCCGATCACCGATATCGCCGTCGCCTGCGGATTCATGTCGCCGTCCTATTTCTCCAAGAGTTTCAAGGACCATTTCAGCGTGCTGCCGAGCCAGCTCCGGTGCTGCTGAAGTAGCGGCGGGGCATGCCGAGCGGCAAATGTCTCCTCGGCGGTCACCGCATCTCCGGCATCGCCAGTCGTGCGAGTGAGGCGACGTCGGCAATTGGGTCTGCCAGGCTGATCTCCTTCACAAGCTTCTGGCGCAAGGCCGACGAGTACAGGCTCGGACTGGCAAGCGGCATGACAAAGGCATGTGGACCTCCGATCACATTGTCGGCGAAGTATCGGGTGAGTTCCTGCGGAACACCAAGCCGGATCTCGGGCAGTGCTATGGCGTTGATGGTGCAGCCGGCAGCGACCGCCCTCAGCCTGCTTTCCTCGACCGGCAGACCGTCGTTGTTGATGCCATTGGCGGAGATGTCGATGATCTTGTTGGACGCGTTTCCCGCGTGGCTCTCCAGGAGCTTGACGCTCAGATCTATGGCGAAGGAGATGGACGTCCGGCACATGGCTTCACAGCCAAGCCCCCTGTCGCCGCCCTTGCGGATGGCAAATGCCACGGCCTGTGCATCTTCTGGCCCGCAGACATTCGTCCAAGGCAGCACCGAGCGCATCCGGCCGTAGCTGGACCATTCGACATAGGTGATCGCGATGCAGCCCGCGTGGGTGCGGGCGATGGCCGAAAGGACTGCCTGCGAGGAGATCGCCGCGGCATGACCCTCGCGCTGCAGCTCGGCAGTGGCCGGATCGACCGAGCCCGAGACATCGACCGCGAACACGATGGCGGTGTCGATTTCGGTGGCGCTGGCTTCCGCGCCAACCCAGGCCAGGGCAGCCACGATCGCCGTTGATCCGACGAGGGAGTACAAGCCCATGGCCGTGCTCCTCCAAAGAGCGTTGCCTCGATGGGATGAAGGTGCTTCCAGCAATTCCTGGTGGTACGGGATCGATGCTACACCGCAACCAATCCACCCGACAGGTGGCCAAAGGAGCTAGCGCTTTTGGGGTTGGTGTCGGCGGCGATCATCGCCGTGCTCTCGGGGCCCGCCCGTCTGCCTGCAAAACCAGGCCAAACCGAACCTCGCCGTGTCGCCGTGACCGGACGGCGAAGGTCGGCACAACTCCGAGCCGGGCAAAGGGTGGCGCGTTGAGGAAATTCCGCTGGTGGAGCTGAGGGGGATCGAACCCCTGACCTCGTCATTGCGAACGACGCGCTCTCCCAGCTGAGCTACAGCCCCGTCCAGCGGATGGCGCATTTATTGGTGGTGCGGGGCGGATGTCAAGCAAGGTTTGCTTCGCGATCAACTTGGCTTGTCGGATGCGGGACGGGCTCCTCCGGACCTCGTCCTTCGTCCCGACTAGCGGTATCTGGCAACGTCGTGACGGAGACGATCGAGCGGCCGAGGGCCAGCTCGCAATACGCTGCCGCACGCCCGGTCGCGAAGGCAGCCAGCCGCGGCAGGGCTTGCCGCTCAGGCGTGCAATGTCTAAATGTCGGCAATTCATTGGAGAACGGCATGCTCGCCCTCATTCAGACGATCGTCCTGGCCCTCGACCTTTACTGGTGGATCATCATCGCTTCGGCGATCTTCTCCTGGCTCTATGCCTTCAACGTGGTCAACCCGCGCAACCAGTTCGTCGGCACCATCGGCAACATGCTGTTTCGCCTCACCGAGCCGGCGCTCCGACCGATCCGCCGCTTCATGCCCGATCTCGGCGGCCTCGACATCTCGCCGATCGTCCTTTTGCTCGCCCTGTTCTTCGTCAGGCAGTTCATCGTCACGACCATCGCGCCGATGGTGCTCTGACCGGGGCTACGGTGTCCGGCTTCTTCCGCGAGCGCGGCGACGGCATCGATCTCTTCGTCAGGCTGACGCCGAGATCGGCGAAGGATGCGGTCGAAGGCGTCGAGACGGCGGCCGACGGGCGCAGCCACCTCACAGCTAGGGTGCGCGCCGTGCCGGAGAACGGCGCGGCCAATACGGCGCTGGAGAAGCTGCTCGCCGCGGAACTCGGGCTTCCGAAAAAGTCGGTGTCGCTCGTGGCCGGCGGCACGTCGCGGCTGAAGACCGTGCGGATCCTCGGCCCGGCCGGCGAGATTGCCGGCAAGCTCGCAAGGCTTGCGCCCCACTGAACCCACTGGATGGGAAGCGGCCGGCACGGCATAATCCGGCCGCCGGGGACGATGGCGATCCGCGTCGCCGCTCCGGCCCTGTGAGGGGAGGGTCGAAGATGCGGAAATTGCTGTTGGCGTCGGCGGCATTGGTGGCGATGGCCTGGCAGCCCGCCTCGGCGGAAGAGATTTCTAGCGCCTATTCCGATGTCAACGCCGGACCGGATTGCGTGACCTTCGACCAGGCCGCTGCCGACGAAGGCGACTTCGCCAATCTCGTCTGCCCCGGCTATCGGGGCTATCCGGTGGTCATGTTCACGGCCGATCTGCGTGAATCCGTCTTCTACGGATTTCCACCTGCGGACCTCGACCGGATCCCCTGGCAGAGCTTCGGCCATTTCAACTCGACCGGCGGCAGGATCGAGTGGCGGATCTCCGCCATGGACGGAGTCCCGTTCGCGACCATTCATCGCTGGTATGTCCAGGACGATGCGGACCAGTCGAGGCAGGTCGAGGTGCTGGTGGTGGCGAAGGTGGGCCAGCCCGGCAAGGCCGAAGGCTGCGTCGTCGGGCTGGTGCTGGCCAGTGGCAAGCCCAACGCCAACGAGATGGCGCGCAGACTGGCGGACGAGCAGGTCCGGGACTTTGCCTGCGGTGCCGGCGAGAGGGTCATCGTCGGCGAGCCGATGCCGGAATTCCTCAGCGTCGACAAGACGGCGAACTAGAGCAGTTCCACTTTTCTTCGAATCGCGGAAACGTTCTATCTCTTTGTTTTTGCGCAATTCCGGACGGAAAACCGCTGCGCGCCTTTCCTGGAATTGCTCTAGACGGCTGGCATGTCCCGGCGCTTCCGGCCGGGAGCGACAAAAGCGACGCCGCGCCTTCTCCGCTTGCTGCAGAGAAGGCGCGTTCGACAGGCTGCCTCAGGCCTTGAGCTGCTTGGCGCGCTCGATGGCCTCGACGATCATCTTCTTGGCGTAGGCCGCGTCGTGCCAGCCGCCGATCTTGACCCACTTGCCGGGCTCGAGATCCTTGTAGTGCTCGAAGAAGTGCTCGATCTGCTTGAGCGTGATCTCGGGCAGGTCGGTGTGGTTGAAGACGTTTTCGTAGCGGCGGGTGAGCTTCGGCGAGGGAACGGCGATGACCTTTTCGTCCTGGCCGGCGTTGTCTTCCATCACCAGCACGCCGATCGGGCGCACGTTGATGACGCAGCCGGGGATGAGCTGGCGGGTGTTGCAGACCAGCACGTCGATCGGATCGCCGTCGCCGGAGAGCGTGTGGGGCACGAAGCCGTAATTGCCCGGATAGGTCATCGGGGTGTAGAGGAAGCGGTCGACGACCAGCGTGCCGGCTTCCTTGTCCATCTCGTACTTGATGGGCTGGCCGCCGACGGGCACCTCGACGATCACGTTGACGTCTTCAGGCGGGTTCTTGCCGATCGCGATGGCATCGATGCGCATGAGGGGAAGCTCCAGATTTAAGGTGCCTCCCGATAGCCGCGTTGGGCCGCGCGTGCAATGCAATATTGATTTCGCTCGATTGCGACGAAAGGCGAGGGTGCCGCGCCCGGGATCACTCCCAGACGAAGGCGACCTTCTTCAGCGCCTTCTGGTCGAACACCTCGACGCCTTCGGCGACGTCGCGGCCGCCGGCGCCGGTGTAGAAGGCGAGCGCGTTGTCGTTCTCCTCCAGTGCCCAGACCACCATGCCCTTGAGGCCGTGGTCGGCGAGCCGCTGGCGCGCCGCGGCGAACAGGCGGGTGCCGAGGCCGATGCCCTGGCATTCGGGGCGGAGGTAGAGTTCGTAGATCTCGCCCTGCTGCTTCAACTCGCGGGCGCGGTTGCGGCCGAGCGTGGCATAGCCGGCGATCTTGCCGCCGATCTCGATGACCAGCACCGTTGCGGCACGACGGATGGCGTTTGCCCACCACTCGCCGCCGCGACGGTTGATCATGGCCGTCAGCGCGCGGTGCGGGATGATGCCGGCATAGGCGCCGCGCCAGGCCTCGTGATGGACCTCGGCGATGGCATCCGCGTCGCGGGGCTCGGCTTTCCTGATATCGATCGTCAGCGTGTTCATGATTTCTTAACCATAAACCGCGTCGCGATCCTTGCAAAGAGTCGGCGACTCCAGCACCCCCGCTTTTGGGTCCGCGGCTGTGCGTCGCACTGCGGGTGAGTCCAATAGGACACACCCGGCTGCCGGGAATCAGCCCGGCTTCAGATCTCTACGAGATGGTCGTCCAGTTCGTTGGCGTCGCCTTGCTGGACCGGAAAGTGCCTGGCCAGAAGGGTGCCCACGCGGGCGATGGCAGCGACGAAGCCATCGGCGAGCCGATCGTCGCGCGCATTGCCGATGAGTTCGGCGACGATGCCGTCCCATTGGCCCTGTTCCACCTTGGCGTTGATGCCGGCATCGGCGATGACCGCGGCGTAGCGCTCGGCGATCGAGACGAAGACGAGCACGCCGGTGCGCGCATTGGTCAGGTGGATGTTGCGGGCATAGAACTGGCGAAGCGCATTGGCGTGCGCGGAGCGCCAGAGCAGGCTGCGCGGCACCAGCCACAGCCTGAGGCCAGGGAACAGCCATATGAGCGCGCAGGCAGCCGCGGCCGCGAGCACCTGGACGATGACGAAGTGCGGCAGGCGCACGGCGATCCACCAGTATTCGAGCGCGGCTGCGGCAGCCAGGCTCACCAACAGGATCCCCAGGGTGACGGAGAAGGCCGCGGGAAAGAAATAGCCGTCGCTGCGGCGCGCGACGACGCAATAGATCTCGCCCGATGTTTGCGATTCGGCACCGCGGATCGCTGCTGCGATGCGGTCGTGGTCGCCGGGATTGAGGGTTGGTGCCGTCATCTCGTCCCTACCAGCTTCCCGAGGAGCCGCCGCCGCCCGACGAGCCGCCCCCGCCGGAGAAACCGCCGCCACCGGACGACCAGCCGCCGCCACCGCCGCCCGACCAGCCACCGCCGCCCGAGGTCCAGCCGCCGCGCGACGACCGCGAGCGTTGCGTGTAGTCGAAGGTCATGCCGAGCCACTCGTAGCGGCCGGGGCCGAGCTTGCGACCGTAGATGCGCGGCAGGATCGACGTGGCGATGCCGCCGAAGAAGATCGCGGCCCAGAGCGCGAGGAAGATGAAGAAGATGATCTCGTCTTCGCTCCAGCCCGACAGGCCCGTCTGTTCGTTGCGCTTGGCGCGGGCCTCAAGCTCGGCGCCGTCGCCCTCGATCACCATGATGATGTCGTCGACGGCCTTGGAGATGCCGCCGGAGAAATCGCCGGCGCGGAAGGCCGGCACCATGGTGTTCTCGATGATGAGCTTGGTGTGCAGGTCGGTGAGCGAGCCCTCGAGGCCGTATCCGACCTCGATGCGCATGCGCCGGTCGTTGGGCGCGACGATCAGCAGCACGCCGTTGTCCTCGCCGGCCTGGCCGAGCTTCCAGGCGCGGAACAGGCGGTTGGCGTAGGGCTCGATCTCCTCGCCGTCGAGGCCGGGTATGGTGGCGACGACGATCTGGTCGGACGATTTCTGCTCGAAGGCCGCGAGTTTTTGAACCAGCTCCGCCTCGGTCGACGGATCGATGATGTTGGCGTCGTCGACGACGCGGCCGGTGAGGCTGGGGAGTTCGGCGGCGAGGGCGGGGGCTGCGAACAGCAAAAGTAGGAATGCTAGAATCGCAGGGAAGTGCTTGAACACCTCCCTCTGGCCTGCCGGCCATCTTCCCCGCAAGGGGGGAGATTGGCAGCTTCGGCCTCGGTGCTGGGCTTTCAGTCTTTGCGATGGGCGCAGGCCGTGCGTCCGCGTGATCTCCCCCCTTGCGGGGGAGATGGCCGGCAGGCCAGAGGGGGGTGTCCAGGCGCCCGCTTGCATGTTGATGTCAGCCAAATCGCCGCGCTTGGCTGATCACCCGCCCTGGCTGGTGCCGAAATTCACCTTGGGCGCCTCGAGCTTGTCTTCGGCGACGGTGAAGTTCTGGAACGGCTCGCCGCGGAACCAGAAGGTGTTCCACAGCATGGCCGGGAAAGTCTTGAGCGACGTGTTGTAGACGCGGACGGTCTCGATGTAGTCGCGGCGGGCGACGGCGATGCGGTTCTCGGTGCCTTCGAGCTGCGCCTGCAGGGCGATGAAGTTCTGGTTGGCCTTGAGGTCGGGGTAGTTCTCGACCACGGCGAGCAGCCGCGACAGCGCGCTGGTCAGGCCGGCCTGGTTGTCCTGGAAGGTCTTGAAGGCGTTGGGATCGGTGAGCGTTTCGGGCGTGACCGTCACCTGGGTCGCCTTGGCGCGGGCCTCGACGACGCCTTCGAGCGTGTCCTTCTCATGCGCGGCATAGCCCTTCACCGTCTCGACCAGATTGGGGATGAGGTCGGCACGGCGCTGGTACTGGTTCAGGACCTCGCTCCAGGCCGCCTTGGCCTGCTCTTCCTGGGTGGGAATCGTGTTGTAGCCGCATGCAGACAGCAGCGGCATGGCAAGCACCAGGAAGATGAAGGCCCGAAGAAGGCGGAAGGAAGGAAGTGCCGACGAAGCGCGCATCTGCATTGTGAATGTCCTCGACAAAGCAACCGATGGCAAAGCATTATCACAAACGCGTCAGGAGAAAACCGGGCGCAGACGGCAAAGTCGCCGGGAGACATTCGACGATGGCGTCGCCCAGAAACAGCGATGGCGAGAAGGAATCGCGCCGCATTCTCGACCGCGTGGCGCGGGAGAGCGACGCCGGCGGCGGGGCCTTCGTCAGGCGCAAGGCCGGCGAGATGGCCGACCACCTCGGCGCCGCCGACGTCGACAAGTCCGACCGCATCGAACATATCGGCACGCGCATCGGCCGCATCCTCGGCTTCGTGCTGACCATCGGGCTGATCCTTTGGCTGGTGAACTTTCTGGTGCGGGGCGGATGAGCTCATGACCGTTCGGGCCGAACAAGCCGCGCCGCGCGCGGTCATCGTCGTGTCGAGCCATGTGGCGCGTGGATCGGTCGGCAACCGCGCGGCGGTGTTCGCGCTGGAGACGCTCGGCCATCCGGTCTGGGCCGTTCCCACCGTCATCCTGCCCTGGCACCCCGGGCATGGCCGGGCCACGCGGATCGTTCCTCCCGCCGAGCAGTTCGCGGCCTTCATGGCCGACCTCGAACGCGCGCCGTGGCTCGGCGAGGTGGCGGCCGTGCTGTCGGGATATCTCGGCGAACCGGGGCAGGTCGAGGCGGTGGCCTCCCTGGTCAGGGCCGTGAAGGCGAAGAACACGCGGGCACTCTATGTCTGCGATCCCGTCATCGGCGATTCCAGCGGGCTCTATGTCGCCGATTCCCTTGCCACGGGTATCCGCGATACGCTTTTGCCGTTGGCCGATATCGCCACCCCCAATCGCTACGAGCTGGAATGGCTGGCCGGCACCACGCTGGAGGACATGCGCGCAACGATGGCGGCTGCACTTGCCGCACGACCTGCGACGATGCTGGTGACGTCGGCGCCGGCGATGATGACGGGCGGCACCGGCAACCTGCTGGTGACGGCCGCGCAGGCGATGCTGGCCGAGCACCGTACCGTCGAGCGCCCGCCCAACGGCCTGGGCGACCTGACGGCCGCGGTGTTCCTGGCGCGGCTGCTCGCTGGCCAGCCCATGGCCAAGGCGCTGCAGACGACCACCGCATCCGTCTACGAAATCCTCGCCCGCACCTCGAGGCGCGGCGGCGACGAACTGCAGCTCGAAACCGATGCGCAGAGCCTGTCGCATCCGATGGCACAGGTGGAGCTGCGCAATCTCATTCACCCTTCGCGGAGCCGAAAACCCGGCATGGAGTCAGAGGCGTGACGGTTGCCGGCGTCGACGGCTGCAAGGCCGGCTGGGTCGCGGTGATCCGGCACGACGCCGAGTTGCTGCCCGCGGCCAGGGTGTTCGCCGGCTTCGCAGGATTGCTCGCCGCGCTGCCGGACGATGCGACCGTCGCCGTCGACATGCCGATCGGACTGCCCGAGCTTTCTGGAAGGGGCGGCCGCGGGCCGGAGGCCCTCGTGCGGCCCTTGCTGGGCGAACGGCAGTCGAGCGTCTTTTCGATCCCGTCGCGGGCGGCGGTGCACGCCGAGACCGCCGCGTTCACCGATCTCGACGCCTGGCATGCGGCGCACCGGCGGGCAAGCGAGGTCGCGATGCGGACTTCATCGCCGCCTCGCGGCGTGTCGATCCAGGCCTTCGGCATATTCTCCAAGATCCGCGAGATCGACGCGCTGATGATGGAGCGGCCGGACCTGCGCGGGCGGGTGATCGAATCGCATCCCGAGGTGGCATTCTGGAGGCTCAACGGCGAGCGTGCGATGAGCCTCCCGAAGAAGATCAAGAGCAGGGTCAACCCTGCCGGCATGGAGGAGCGCAAGGCGCTGCTGGCGCGGGCAGGGCACGATCTCGATCGGCCGCCGCCGCGGGGTGCTGCGACGGACGACTTCCTCGACGCCTGCGCGATGATGCTGGTTGCCGAGCGCCACCGGCGCGGCGAAACCGGAAGCTTTCCGACCCCGCCGGGATACGATGCCCATGGCATTCCGGTGGCGATATGGGCCTGATGCCCTGGGTCCGAAGCGGGAGGCCGGCCATGACGGCAATGCTGAAGCTTGTCGCAGCCGCCACCCTGCTGGTGGCCGCCCTTGCCTCCGCCCAGGGAAGCGATGTCGTCGACCGTTGGTACGAGGCGCTGCTTGAGGTCGACCGGGCAGCACTCGCCGGCCTGCTTGCCGACAATGCCGAGATCCGTCTCGATGATGTCGGCGTTACCCAGACCAAGGCCGAATTCATCGCGTCGATGGACGAGTGGGAGGCGGCCGTGGCGGGTGCCGCCATCCGCCATAGGGTCGAGAGCAGGGACGGCGATGTCACGACCGGCCTTGCCTGTTACGATTTCCCCAGCAACGACACGCTGATGCGGGAGATTTTCACCATCAGGGGCGAACGGGTCGTCGCCATTTCGCAGGTGAGCCTCGGTGAGAACTGCTACGGCATCTAGCTGCCGTTGCACGGAAGCTATTTCAGCCGCGTCATGATGGACGGTTCGGGCAGTCGGCTCCAGCCCAACCAGGAAATGATGGCCATGAGGCCCATGATCGGGATGACGGTGGCAAGGGCTGTGACCGGATCGCCGATCATGGCTGAGGCCGTGCCCCCGACGAGGCCTGCGCCCATCTGGAAGAAGCCCATCATCGCGGAAGCCGCGCCGGCATTCTTGGGGAAGGGGGCGAGGGCTGCCGTCATCATCGCCGGCAGGACCATGGCGATGCCGAAGGCATAGATGCCGATCGGACCCATGACGAGCAGGAAGGTCGGCTCGTACATGCGCAGGAGCATCGCCATCGAGATGGAACCCAGGGCGACGAAGATCAGGCCGAACGGCACCAGGCGAGCCGCGCCGAAGCGCGGCATCAGCCGGCGCGTGATGAGCGCGCCAAGCATGAAGCTCGCCGTCTGCATCAGCATGCCTATGCCGAACTGGGTGGCGGTCAGGCCGACGCGATCCATCAGGATGAATGCCAGCACCGTCGCCTGGGTGTAGATGGCACCTGAGGTGCCGGCGACGACCAGGCTGCACAGGATGAAATAGGGGCTGCGCAGCAGCGACCCGTAGGAGCGGATGAGCGCGCCCGGCCGGATGCGGCTCAGGTCGCGCTGCACCGTTTCGCGCAGGGCAAAGATCGTCACCAGCATGACGACGACGCCGAGCAGAACCATGACGACGAAGATGGCATGCCAGCCGAAGAGTTCCATCGTCACGCCACCGAGGGTGGGCGCGATCGCCGGGCCGAGCGCCAGCAGGATGCCGATCATGTTCATGATACGGGCCGAGCGCTCGTGGGTGAAGACGTCGCGGACGACCGCGCGCGACACCGACACGCCGACGGCGGCGCCCACGCCCTGGAGGAAGCGGGCGACGACCAGCGTCTCGATGTTGGGGGCGAGCAGGGCGAGCACGCTGGCGGCGAGGTAGATGGCCATGAAGGCGAGCGTGATCGGCCTTCTGCCAAAGCCGTCCGAGAGCGGTCCGCAAACGAGCTGGGCGAAGGCGAAGCCGCCGAAATAGAGCGACAGCGTCATCTTCACCGCCGCCTCGGTGGTGCCGAAGGCCTTGACGATCTCGGGCATGGCCGGGGTGAACAGGGCGAGCGAGATCGGGCCGATGGCGACCATCAGGCCGCCGATCAGCGATACCCGGCGCTCGCTCATGATCGGTTCGGGTGCAACAGCCTCGGCGGGGGCCATTTCCGTACGCATGTTCATGCCGCCGCACTCTCGCCGGACTGCGCCTCGGCCCGGAGCGCGAGCAGGTTTTGGCGCGAAATCCGGAGGGCGGCGAGAACGCGCTTCCAATCGTCGGGATCGATGCCGCGCGCGGCGTCGCCGCGGATGCCGGCGGCGATCGGCTCGATCCGGGCAACCACTGCCGTGCCGGCTTCGGTCAGCGTCACCAGCTTGGCGCGGCGGTCGGCGGGGTCGGGCTGCCGCTCGACATAGCCCTTGCCTTCGAGGCGATCGATGAGCCCGCTGAGCGTCATCGCCTCGACGCCGAGCCGCTCGGCGAGCGCCGCTTGCCGGATCGGGCCGGCGCGGCGGACGTTGAACAGCACCCGGCCTTCGCCGGTCGTGAGCCCGAGCCCCGCCTCGGTGGTACGGTGGTCCATTTCGGCGCGGATCAGCCGGGCGATATCGGTGACGATGAAGCCGAAGGTCTCGGTGTCGCTGCTGGCAGCCATAATGATAAGTAATCCTTATTATATGGTTTGCTTAGTTTATCGGATGCGGCGCGTCAAGGCGGTTGCGCAGTCCCGGTCGCAGCCCTACATCGGGACGGTCCGCACCCAAGGCCAATCAAGGAAGCTGTTCATGTCCGCCACGACCGATCTCGCGCGCCATCCGCTGACCCATTGGACCGGCCCGCTCGGCCTGCCCGACTTCACCAGGATCGAGGACGGCGCCTTCGGACCGGTGTTCGATGCAGCCCTTGCCGCGCATGCGGCCGAGGTCGAGGCGATCGCCAACAATGCCGAGCCGGCGACCATCGCCAACACGCTGGAGGCACTGGAACTGGCAGGCGAGGCGCTCGACCACGTTTCGGCGATCTTCTGGTGCCGCGCCGGCGCCCACACCAACGACGCGATCCAGGCGATGGAGCGCGAGATTTCACCGAAAATGGCCCGCCATTTCTCTCAAATCTCGATGAACGAGAAGCTGTTTGGGCGCATAGACGACCTCTATTCCCGCCGCGCCTCGCTCGGCCTCGATGCCGAGACGCTGAGGGTACTGGAGAAAAGCTGGAAGGGCTTCGTCCGTTCGGGTGCCAAGCTCGACCCCGAGGGCAAGAAGCGGCTGGCGGCGATCAACGAGGAAGCGGCGTCGCTGGGCGCCAGGTTCGGCCAGAACGTGCTCGCCGACGAAAAGGAATGGGTACTGTTCCTCGACGAGGGCGATCTCGCCGGCCTGCCGGAGTTCGTGCGCGGGGCTATGGCCCAGGCTGCAGAAACGCGCGGCCAGAAGGGCAAATATGCCGTCACGCTGTCGCGTTCGATCTATGAGCCGTTCACCACCTTCTCCGAACGGCGCGACCTGCGCGAGAAGGCGTTCAAGGCGTTTGCCGGGCGCGGCGAAACAGGCGGCGAGACCGACAATGCCGCTGTCGTGCGCGATACCCTGCGGCTGCGTGCCGAGAAGGCCAAGCTTTTGGGCTATGAGAGCTATGCGGCGCTGAAACTCGACGACACCATGGCGAAGACACCGAAGGCGGTGATGGAGCTGCTGGAGCCGGTGTGGAACAAGGCGCGCGAGAAGGCGGCGGCCGACGAGGCCGAGCTGCAGCGCCTGGCAGCAAGCGCCGGCAGCAACGAGAAGCTGGCCGCCTGGGACTGGCGCTTCTACCAGGAGAAGCTGCGCGCCGAGAAATACGCCTTCGACGAGGCGGAGCTGAAGCCGTACCTGCAGCTCGAGCGCATCATCGACGCCTGCTTCGACGTCGCCACCCGCCTGTTCGGCATCACCTTCAAAGAAGTGCCCGGCATCGCCGCCTGGCATCCCGACGTGCGCGTCTTCGAGGTGTTCAATGCCGACGGCAGCAAGCGCGGCCTGTTCCTGGCCGACTACTTCGCACGGCCCTCGAAGCGCTCGGGCGCGTGGATGAGTTCACTGCAGTCGGGCTACAAGCTGGGCCACGGCGCCGCGCCGATCATCTACAACATCATGAACTTCGCCAAGCCGAAGGAAGGCGAGGCGGCACTGCTGTCGCTCGACGAGGCCAAGACGCTGTTCCACGAATTCGGCCACGCGCTGCACGGCATGCTGACCGATGTCACCTGGCCGTCGGTCTCGGGCACTTCGGTCAGCCGCGACTTCGTCGAACTGCCGTCGCAGCTCTACGAACACTGGCTGACGGTGCCGGCGGTGCTGGCAAAGCATGCGCTGCACTACAAGACCGGCAAGCCGATGCCGAAGGAACTGCTCGACAAGATGCTGTCAGCCAAGACCTTCGGCGCCGGCTTCGCCACCGTCGAGTTCACTTCGTCGGCGTTGGTCGACATGGCCTACCATGCGCGTCCCGACGCGCCGGCGGAGCCCGCTGCCTTCGAAGCCGAGACGCTGGAAAAGCTCGGCATGCCCGAGGCGATCGTCATGCGCCACCGCACCCCGCATTTCCTGCACGTGTTCTCGGGCGAGGGCTATTCGGCCGGCTATTATTCCTACATGTGGTCGGAGGTGCTCGACGCCGACGCCTTCGCGGCCTTCGAGGAGACGGGCGACGCCTTCAACGCCGACATGGCCGAGAAGCTGCGCAAGCACATCTATTCGGCCGGCGGTTCCGCCGATCCGGAAGAGCTCTACAAGGCCTTCCGCGGCAAGATGCCGTCGCCGGAAGCGATGATGGAAAAGCGCGGGTTGGTTTAAGGGGCAATCCGGCGGGGTTGAGTTCCTTCCCACCCCCCTCTGTCCTGCCGGACATCTCCCCCACAAGGGGGGAGATCAGCAGCTTCGCCGCCGACGTTTCTTCGCGAAATTGCTGGGCGATAGCGCTGATGACGGCCAATCTCCCCCCTTGTGGGGGAGATGCCCGGCAGGGCAGAGGGGGGTGCGAAAGATCGCGGCCGTTGAGGTATGACATATGGAACTACCGGCAGCATTGCGGGCGGCGGTCGACCGGGCGCTGGACGGCGTGCCGCTCGCCGAGTTGCAGCGTGCTGCCGACACGCTGTCTAAGCGCTACCGCGCCGAGCTGCGTGACGGCCGCCTGCACCTGTCGGACGAAATGTTCGCCCGTGCCTATCTGGCGACAAGATTGCCGGCGACCTTTGCCGCTGTCAGGGCAAGCCTCGAAAGCGCTACCGAACTGATCCCGGACTTCGCGCCGAAGAGCCTGCTCGATGTCGGAGCCGGTCCAGGCACGGCACTTTGGGCAGCCTCCGATTGCTGGCCGTCGCTGGCGTCGGCCCGGATGCTCGAGGCGAGCCCTTCGATCCGCAAAGTTGGCGAATCCCTGTCGGCCCATGCCGGGCTCGAGAGGGTCGAGTGGACGTCGGCCGACGCCAGCAAGGCCATCGACGCGGGAAAGGCCGACCTAGTGACGCTCGCCTATGTGCTGGACGAACTGTCGCCGGCCGAGGGGCTGGCGCTGGTGGAAAGGCTCTGGGCCGCGACTGACGGCTTGCTGGTCATCGTCGAGCCGGGCACCCCCGCCGGCTGGAAGCGCGTGATGGCGGTACGGGCGCTGCTGATCGAGCGCGGGGCGCATCTGGTCGCTCCCTGCCCGCATTCAAAACCTTGCCCGCTCGCCGAGCCTGACTGGTGCCATTTCTCGCGCCGCGTAGCCCGTTCGCGCCTGCATCGGCTGACCAAGCGCGGCGACGTGCCGTGGGAGGACGAGAAGTACATCTTCGTAGCGGCCGCCCGCCAGCCGGCCGAATCCTTCGACGCCAGGGTGCTTGCGCCGGCCCGTGGCGGCTCGGGCAAGGTTGACGTGAAGCTCTGCCTGGCCGACGGTTCGGCCGAACAGCGGCTTCTGACCAAGCGCGACGGCGACCTGTTCAAGCGCGCCCGCCGGGCGGACTGGGGCGACATTTTGTAAGCTTGCCGGCGCGCTGAATCTCAGTCGATTTGTCCGCCCCCCTTTCGCACCTGCGAAAAAACCTGTATGAGCCCGCCAACCGAAAACGCGGCGCGTCGACAGGCTGTGCCGGCAACGCTCCCGAGTTATCATATGAACCTCCGCAATATCGCGATCATCGCGCACGTCGACCATGGCAAAACCACGCTCGTCGATGCGCTCCTCAAGCAATCCGGCTCCTTCCGTGAGAACCAGCGCGTCGCCGAGCGCGCGATGGACTCGAACGACATCGAAAAGGAACGCGGCATCACCATCCTAGCCAAGGCGACCTCGGTCGACTGGAAGGACACCCGCATCAACATCGTCGACACCCCTGGCCACGCCGATTTCGGCGGTGAGGTCGAGCGCATCCTGTCGATGGTCGACAGCGCGATCGTGCTGGTCGACGCCGCCGAAGGTCCGATGCCGCAGACCAAGTTCGTGGTCGGCAAGGCGCTCAAGGTCGGCCTGAAGCCGATCGTCGTCATCAACAAGATCGACCGTCCGGACGCCCGCCACCAGGAAGTCATCAACGAGGTGTTCGACCTGTTCGCGGCCCTCGACGCCACCGACGAGCAGCTCGACTTCCCGATCCTCTATGGTTCCGGCCGTGACGGCTGGGTTTCCGAGAATCCGGAAGGCCCGAAGGATCAGGGCCTGGCACCGCTTTTCGACCTCGTGCTCAAGCACGTTCCGGCGCCGACCGTTAACCCCGGCCCGTTCCGCATGATCGGCACCATTCTCGAGGCCAACCCGTTCCTGGGTCGCATCATCACCGGCCGGATCGAATCCGGCACCCTCAAGCCGAACCAGGCGGTGAAGGTTCTTCACCATGACGGCTCGCTGCTCGAAAACGGCCGCGTCTCGAAGATCCTGGCTTTCCGCGGCCTCGAGCGCCAACCGATCGAGGAAGCACAGGCGGGTGACATCGTCGCCATCGCCGGCCTGTCGAAGGGCACCGTCGCCGACACATTCTGCGACCCGGCCGTGACCGAGCCGCTGCATGCCCAGCCGATCGATCCGCCGACCGTCACCATGTCCTTCATCGTCAACGACTCGCCGCTGGCCGGCACCGAAGGCGACAAGGTCACCAGCCGCGTCATCCGCGACCGCCTGTTCAAGGAAGCCGAAGGCAACGTTGCCCTCAGGATCGAGGAATCGGCCGACAAGGATTCGTTCTTCGTGTCGGGCCGTGGCGAGCTTCAGCTGGCCGTGCTGATCGAGACGATGCGCCGCGAGGGCTTCGAGTTGGCCGTGTCGCGTCCGCGCGTCGTCATGCAGAAGGACGAGAATGGCGAACTGCAGGAGCCGATCGAAGAAGTCGTCATCGACGTCGACGAGGAGCATGCCGGGGTCGTCGTGCAGAAGATGAGCGAGCGCAAGGCCGAGATGGTCGAGCTGCGGCCTTCCGGCGGTAACCGCCAGCGCCTGGTGTTTCATGCGCCGACCCGCGGCCTGATCGGCTACCAATCAGAGCTTCTGACCGACACGCGCGGCACGGCCGTGATGAACCGCCTGTTCCATTCCTATCAGGGCTACAAGGGCGAACTGCCCGGCCGCACCAACGGCGTGCTGATCTCCAACGAGCAGGGCGAGGCCGTGGCCTATGCGATGTGGAACCTGGAAGATCGCGGACCTATGGTCATCGACGCCGGCGTCAAGGTCTACCAGGGCATGATCATCGGCATCCACAGCCGCGACAACGACCTGGAAGTCAACGTGCTCAAGGGCAAGAAGCTGACCAACATACGCGCCGCCGGCAAGGACGAGGCGGTCAAGCTGACCCCGCCGATCCGCATGACGCTGGAACGCGCGCTCGCCTGGATCCAGGACGACGAGCTGGTCGAGGTGACGCCTAAGACCATCCGCCTGCGCAAGCTCTATCTCGACCCGAACGAGCGCAAGCGCTTCGAGAAGTCGAAGGGCGCGGCATAAGCCTCGGCTCTCCGGAACTTCGAAAGGGCGTCTCCACTGGAGGCGCCCTTTTTGTCTGCAGCTACATCTGGATGATGGGTGCGACCTCGATCGAGCCGCCGGCATCGAGGATCGGGCAACCCTTGGCGATGCGCGCCGCATCGGCCGGGTCCTTGGCGTCTATGACCGAATAGCCGCTTGCGGGGTTGGCGCCGCCGTCGTTGGCCACCGAACCGCCCGGCGAGATCGTCTGCGACTTGCCGACCGGCGCGCCGCCGTCGACGACGGCAGCGCCCAGACCGGCGAACCAGTCCGTCCAGGCTTTCATCACCTTGGCGCCTTCTTCCTCGGACTGCGGCATCGAGCCGCCGTGATAGACGAAGAGAAACTTGGTCATGACCTGCCTCCCTGGCGCCGTCATGCCGGTTCTTCCGGCCGGCGCAGCGCAACCATCCGCCCGAAGCGTGTCATGGACAAGCCCGGATTGCGCGGATCGAGCAGATTCAAGGCCGCCCAGGCACGCCGGCTTCTGCGTAGCAGGCGGGCGATGCGAATCGCGAATCGGGTGAGCGCAGCAGAGTGGCCGCAGCCATCGCAGCGCGATCCTGACGCTTTTGTCGGCAACCTGGCGTGGCGGCATTGCTTGCGGACGCTGCGTCAGCCTGTCGAATAGGCAGGTTGCGCCTATCGGGCAGGCATTTTTCCATACCTTTCGTCAAACCTTTGTCGCTAACGGCAGGCCTTCTGCTACGATAGTCGTAAAAGCATATATGACGGGACGGGAGATACTGACGTCATGGCCGCATCCGTGAAGTCCAAGGCAAAGACCGCCAAGGCCGCTTCTTCTTCTTCGCAATCCACCAAATCCGCCAACCGGCCGCCTCAGCTTCTCGAACTGCTGCTTGCCCGCGCTCCTGCAGAAGACGTGGCCGACTACGAACCCGGCATGCTGGAGCGTGCGGCGCAACTGGCAGAGAAGGCGGTGATGAAGCACCGCAAGGGCTCTTCGGTCATAGACATCGAGACCGAGGCCGGCCTCGTGCGTCACGGCCGGCCCGTGACGGTGGTGACGGTCGTCAACGACAACATGCCGTTCCTGTTCGATTCGGTGCTCGGCGAAATCACCGACGCGGCGGGCGAGCCGGTGTTCGTCACCCATCCGGTCATCCATGTGCGCCATGGCCGCTCGAGCGTCGAAGAGATCCTGAGCGACGGCGGCAGCCACAAGGGCGATGAGGCCGCCGACAAGGTCAGCGTCATCCACGTGCATATCCCGGCCCAGGGCAAGGATGCGGCGGAAGCGCTGCGCGAGCGGCTGAAGAAGCTGCTCGGCCAGGTGCGCGCTTCCGTGACCGACTGGAAACGCATGCTGGCGCGGCTCGACCAGGCGATCTCCGAGTTCCGCTACGCGCCGATCCCGCTCGACAAGAACGCGGTGACCGAGGCCATCGCCTTCCTCGAATGGCTGCGCGACGACAACTTCACCTTCCTCGGCATGCGCGAGTTCAAATATACCGGCGGTGAGAAGAGCGGCACGCTGGAGCGCGCCGACAAGCCGGGCCTCGGCATCCTCGCCGACCCCGACGTGCTTGTCCTGCGCCGCGACACCGTCGACGCAACCTCGACGACGCCGGAGATCCGCGCCTTCCTGCATGGCCCGGACCCGCTGATCGTGACCAAGGCAAATGCCAAGTCGGCCGTGCATCGCCGTGCCTATCTCGACTACATCGGGGTCAAGACCTACGACGCCAAGGGCCAGCTTTCGGGCGAGCTGCGCATCGTCGGCCTGTTCACCTCGACCGCCTACACGCGCTCGGTCATGAAGATCCCCTACCTGCGCTCCAAGGCGGAGGCGGTGATCCACAAGTCGGGCTTCGATCCCGCCGACCATTCGGGCAAGGCGCTGACCAACGTGCTCGAATCCTATCCGCGCGACGAACTGTTCCAGGTCGCCGTGCCGACGCTGCGCAAGCATTCCGAGGCGATCCTCGGCCTGATCGAGCGGCCGCGGGTGCGGGCTCTCGTGCGCGTCGACCAGTTCGACCGCTTCGTTTCGGTCCTCGTCTTCGTGCCGCGCGACCGCTACGATTCGGTCGTGCGCGAGAAGATCGGCGCCTATCTGAAGACGGTGTTCGAGGGCCGGCTGTCGGCCTATTACCCGGCCTTCCCCGAGGGCGGGCTGGCGCGCGTCCACTTCATCATCGGCCGCTCCGGCGGCAAGACGCCCAAGGTCGAGCAATCGACCATCGAGGCGGCGATCCGCGACATGGTTCGCACCTGGGAGGACGGACTGCGCGAAGCTTCCGCCGAGGCCGGCTCCCCCGCCTCGCTCGTCAGCCTCGCCAACCATTTCCCGCAAGACTACCAGAACAGCTTCTCGCCGGCGGCGGCACTGGTCGACGCCGGGCGCATCGCCAGCATCGGTCCTTCGAACCCGATCGTCATCGACTGCTACCGCGATACCGGCCAGGCGCCGGAACAGGCGTCGCTGAAGATCTATCATCACGCCGCGCCGGTGGCGCTGTCGCGGCGCGTGCCGCTGCTCGAGAACATGGGCTTCCGCGTCATCAGCGAGCGGACGTTCGAGCTCGGCGAGAAGGGCGAAGACCAGATATTCATCCACGACATGGAGCTGGAGAACGCCTACGGCCAGCCGATCGACCTCGACGATGGAGGCGCGCTGTTCGAGGAGGTGTTCCTTTCGGTCTGGAACGGCGATGCCGACAATGACGGCTACAATGCGCTTGCCCAGACGGCGGGGCTGGGTTCCAACGAGATCGTCATCCTGCGCGCCTATGGCCGCTATCTGCAGCAGGCGGGCATTCCGCAGAGCCAGGATTTCATCGCGGCAGCCCTGAACCGCTATCCCGACATCGCGCGCGGGCTGCACCAACTGTTCCTTGCCCGACTCGACCCGGCGCAGGAGAAGGACGGGCTGGTCACGGCCAAGCATCTCAAGGCCAAGATCAAGGACGCGCTGGAAGGCGTGCCCAACATCGACGACGACACCATCATCCGGCGCTACGTCAACCTGATCGAGGCGTCGCTCCGCACCAACCACTTCGTCGCCGGCAAGAAGGAGCGTGGCCAGTCGCTGGCGATCAAGCTCGATTCGCGCAGCGTCGACGGCCTGCCCGAGCCGCGCCCGTGGCGCGAGATATTCGTCTATGGCTCCGAGGTCGAGGGCGTGCATCTGCGCTTCGGCCCGGTCGCCCGCGGCGGCCTGCGCTGGTCGGATCGCGCCCAGGACTACCGCACCGAGGTGCTTGGCCTGGTGAAGGCGCAACAGGTCAAGAACGCGGTCATCGTGCCGGTCGGCGCCAAGGGCGGGTTCTTCCCCAAGCGCCTGCCCGTCGGCGGCAGCCGTGACGCCGTCTTCGAGGCCGGCAAGGCGGCCTATATCAACTTCGTGTCGTCGATGCTGTCGATCACCGACAATCTCGACGGCGACAAGGTGGTGCCGCCCGCCGGCGTGATACGGCGCGACGTCGACGATCCCTACTTCGTCGTCGCCGCCGACAAGGGCACGGCCACCTTCTCCGACACCGCCAATGCGATCAGCGAAGGTCACGGCTTCTGGCTCGACGATGCCTTCGCCTCGGGCGGCTCGGCCGGCTACGACCACAAGAAGATGGGCATCACCGCGCGTGGTGCCTGGGAGGCGGTCAAGCGGCATTTCCGCGAGATGAACCGCGACATCCAGACCTCGCCCTTCACCGTCGTCGGCGTCGGCGACATGTCGGGCGACGTGTTCGGCAACGGCATGCTGCTCTCCGAGCAGACCCGGCTGATCGCCGCCTTCGACCACCGCGACATCTTCATCGATCCGGATCCGGACCTGGCAGCGTCGTTTGCCGAGCGCAAGCGCATGTTCGCCCTGCCGCGCTCGAGCTGGCAGGACTACGACAAGTCCAAGCTTTCGTCGGGCGGCACGATCGTGTCGCGGTCGCAGAAGTCGGTGACGCTGTCGCCGGCGGCTGCAGCCGCCATCGGCCTCGAAAAGACCTCGGCCTCGCCGACCGAGATCATGAATGCCATCCTCAAGGCGCCGGTCGACCTGCTGTGGTTCGGCGGTATCGGCACCTATGTGCGGGCGATCGGCGAGACCAACCAGGAAGTCGGCGACCGCGCCAACGACGCCATCCGCGTCACCGCGGGCGAGCTGCGCGCGAAGGTGATCGGCGAGGGCGCCAATCTCGGCGCGACGCAGCGGGCGCGCATCGAGTTCGGCCTCAAGGGCGGGCGCTGCAACTCGGACGCCATCGACAATTCGGGCGGCGTGAATTCCTCCGACGTCGAGGTCAACATCAAGATCGCGCTGGCTTCTGCGATGCGGAAGGGGTCGCTCCAGCGTCCGGCCCGCAACAAGCTGCTGGCCGAGATGACCGAGGAAGTTGGCGGCCTGGTGCTTGCCAACAACTACGAGCAGACGCTCGCGCTGTCCTTGGCGCAGCGGCGCGGATTGCAGGACATCGCGCATCAGGGCCGGTTCATGAGCACGCTCGAAGGGCGTGGCCTGCTCGACCGCGGGGTCGAGAACCTGCCGAGTGCCGCAGCACTTGCCGAGCGTCAGGCGCGCGGCGAGCCGTTGACGCGGGCCGAGCTCGGTGTGCTCTTGGCCTATGCCAAGATCGTGCTGTTCTCGGATATCATCGCCAGCGATTTGCCCGACGATGCGCATCTCGCGCGCGACCTCATGGGCTATTTCCCCGAGCGGATGGCGAAGAAATACGATGTCGAGATCGGCGGCCACCGGCTGCGGCGCGAGATCATCACGCGCGTGCTCGTCAACGACCTCGTCAATCGCGGCGGGCCGTCCTTCGTCAACCGCCTGCAGGAGGCGAGCGGACGGACGGCGGCGGATGTGGCGCGTGTGTTTGCGGTGGTGCGCGACGGCTTCGCGCTGCCGGCGCTCTATGCCGAGATCGACGCACTCGACAACGTCGTCGACGGCTTGACCCAGCTCGACCTCTATCAGGCGGTGAGCCGCCTCCTGTTTGCCACCAGCGGCTGGTACCTCAGGAACGAGCACGGCGACGCCCCGCTGGTGAGTCGCATCGAGGAACTGCGGCAGGCGCGCACGGCACTCGAGCACAAGTTCGAGGGTATGCTGCCTGGCTTCACCCGCGACCGCATCCAGAGCCGCAAGGCGGGCTTTGCCGCCGCCGGCGCACCGGAAAAGCTCGCCGAGCGGCTGTCGCTGCTCGAGGTGGGCGAGTTGGTCCCCGACATCGCCCTGGTGGCGAAGACCGCCGGCGCCGACATCGTCGCCGCCGCGAGGGCGTTCTTCGGCGTCAGCGAGGCGTTCCGCATCCCGCGCATCGAGGATGCCGCACAGGCGATCTCCACTGCCGACTACTACGAGGGCATGGCGCTGGCACGGGCGTCCGACACCATCGGCGCTGCGCGCCGGGGCATCGCCGTCGCCACGCTGACGGGCTTCGGCAGTGCCGCCGATCCTGTGACGGCATGGCTCGAGGCAGGTGGCGAGCGCATCGGCCGCATCCGCGAGAGGCTGCAGGCATTGACCGAGGGCGGCGACATCAGCGTGTCGCGGCTGACGGTGGCTGCCGGCCTGATGAGCGACCTCTCGGCGAGGTGACCGCCTGCCCATTTGGCCTGCCGCGGTTGCCGCGGCGGGCCTCTTCGTCCAGGATCGTGCAAGCCTGCGGCGCTAGGAACGTATCCGGCGCGGGGCGGCCGCGTTCGTGGAGGGACCATGGCTGAGACGATTGTTGCCGGGCGCACGCCCCGGCGCGGCATCTGGGGCTGGATGTTGTTCGACTGGGCCGCCCAGCCCTTCTTCACCGTGGTCACGACCTTCATCTTCGGACCCTATTTCGTCTCGCGCATGGCCACCGATCCGGCGATGGGGCAGGCGGCCTGGGGCTACGGCATTGCCGCGGCCGGCCTGGTCATCGCCATCCTGTCACCAGTGCTGGGTTCGATCGCCGACCAGACCGGCCCGCGCAAGCCATGGATCGGCTGCTTCGCCGCCATCAAGATATTCAGCCTGTGCATGCTGTGGTTCGCCGAGCCCGGGTCGGCGCTGGTGCCGGTCGTGCTGCTGTTCTCTCTCGCATCGGTGGCGGCGGAATTCTCCATCGTCTTCAATGATTCGATGATGCCGCGGCTGGTGTCGAAGGAGGAGATCGGCAAGGTCTCCAACATCGCCTGGGGCCTGGGCTATCTCGGCGGCATGATCGTGCTGATCTTCGTGGTGGCATTCCTCGCCGGCTCGCCCGACACCGGCAAGACCATCGTCGGTGCCGACCCGCTGTTCGGGATCGACCCCAGGCTGGGCGAGGATGCCCGCGCCACCGGGCCGATCTCGGCGCTGTGGTACTTCATCTTCATCCTGCCGATGTTCCTGTTCACCCCCGACAGCGGCAAGGGCATGGCCATCGGCCCGGCGGTGCGCGAGGGGCTGGCGGAGCTCAAGTCGACGCTCCGCGAGGTGCGCAAGCGCAGCGGCATCTTCCGCTTCCTGATCGCGCGCATGGTCTATCAGGACGGTGTCAACGCGCTGCTTGGCCTTGGCGGCGCCTTTGCAGCGGCGATGTTCGGCTGGACCATCACCGAGATCGGCATCTACGGCATCATCCTGAACGTCATTGCCATCTTCGGCTGCCTGGTCGCCAGCCGGCTCGACACGGCGCTGGGGTCGAAAGCGGTGGTGGTGATGTCGCTGGTGCTGCTGACGCTCGCCACCATCGGCATCGTCTCGACCGGACCGGGCTACACGCTGTTCGGCCTCTGGCAGATGCCGGGCGCCGATGGGCCGGGGTTGTTCTCCACACCGGCGGAAAAGGCCTACATCGCCTTCGGCCTGCTCGTCGGCATCGCCTTCGGTCCGGTGCAGGCCTCGTCGCGCTCCTACATGGCGCGCAGCGTCTCGGCCGACGAGGCCGGCCGCTATTTCGGCATCTATGCGCTGTCGGGCCGGGCGACGAGTTTCCTCGCGCCGTTCCTGGTCGCCAGCGTGACGGCCGCGGCCGGCTCGCCGCGGCTCGGCATGGCGATGATCATCCTGTTCCTGCTCGGCGGGCTCTTGGTGCTTCTGGGCACGCCCTATCCGGCGGACGAGGCGGAGTGAGATACCCTCCCCCTTGTGGGGAGGGTGGCGAGCGCATCGAGCCGGGTGGGGGTGAATTCGCTTCTGGACCCCCACCCCGCTCCGCTTCGCGGATCGACCCTCCCCACAAGGGGGAGGGTAGGCAGTTCAATGCCTGAAGTGCCTCACCCCGGTGAAGACCATGGCGATGCCGTGCTCGTCGGCGGCGGCGATGACGTCGTCGTCCCGCATCGAGCCGCCCGGCTGGATGACGGCGGTGGCGCCCGCCTCGACGGCTGACAGCAGCCCGTCGGCGAAGGGGAAGAAGGCGTCGGAGGCGACCACGGACCCCTTGGTCAGCGGCTCGGCGAGACCGGCTGCCTCGGCGGCGTCGAGCGCCTTGCGCGCGGCGATGCGGGCCGAATCGACACGGCTCATCTGGCCGGCGCCGACGCCGACTGTGGCGAGGTCGCGTGCATAGACGATGGCGTTCGACTTGACGTGCTTGGCGACGCGGAAGGCGAACTTCAGGTCCTCCAGCTCGCGCTGGCTGGGCGCGCGCCTGGTGACGACGTTGAGGTCGAGAGTGTCGACGACCGCGTTGTCGCGCGACTGCACGAGCAGGCCGCCTGCCACCGACTTGACCGCAAGTCCGGCTGCGTGCGGATTGGGAAGGCCGCCGGTAACCAAGAGGCGCAGGTTCTTCTTGGCGGCGACGATGGCCTGTGCCTCGGGCGTGGCGCCGGGCGCGATGATGACCTCGGTGAAGATCTTGACGATCTCCTCGGCGGCCTCGGCGTCGAGGATGCGGTTCAGAGCCACGATGCCGCCGAAGGCCGAGACCGGATCGCAGGCGAGCGCCTTCTCATAGGCTGCCTTCAGCGTCGCTCCCTCGGCAACGCCGCAGGGGTTGGCGTGCTTGATGATGGCGACCGCAGCCGTGCGGACCGGATCGAACTCGCCGACGAGCTCGAAGGCGGCGTCGGTGTCGTTGATGTTGTTGTAGGAGAGCTGCTTGCCCTGCAGCTGGGTCGCGGTGGCGACGCCGGGGCGCTTGTCGCCGCTGAGATAGAAGCCGGCCGACTGGTGTGGGTTCTCGCCGTAGCGCATGACGCTGTCAAGGCGGCCGCCGAAGGCGCGCCAGTCGGGGTTCTCGATCTCGAGCGCGTCGGCGAACCAGCCGGAGATGGCTGCGTCATAGGCCGCTGTGCGGGCGAAGGCCTTGGCGGCGAGCTTCTTGCGGAAGGCGAGAGGCAGGGCGCCGTTGTTGGCGACGATGGCGTCGAGCACCTGCTTGTAGTCGGCCGGATCGGTGACGATGGCGACATAGGCGTGGTTCTTGGCCGAGGCGCGCACCATGGCGGGGCCGCCGATGTCGATGTTCTCGACGATCGAGGCGTAGTCGCCGCCTGAGTTGCGGACTTCCTCGAAGGGGTAGAGGTTCACCACCACCAGGTCGATGGGCTCGATGCCGTGGGCGGCCATGGCCGCGGCATGCTCGGGGTCGTCGCGGACGCCGAGCAGCGCGCCATGCACTGAGGGGTGCAGGGTCTTGACGCGGCCATCCATGATTTCCGGGAAGTTGGTGAGTTCGGAGACGTCACGGACGGCGATGCCTTCGGCGGCGATGCTCCTGGCCGTGCCGCCGGTCGAGACCAGCTCGACGCCGATGTTGGCGAGGCTCCGGGCGAAATCGATCAGGCCCGTCTTGTCGGAGACCGACAGCAGCGCGCGGCGCACGGGGACGAGATCGGGGGCTGGAATCTTCTTTGACACGACGGCCATGCGAGGGGCCTTTCACGGCTGGGTTGGGAAGATGCGTCTCTCGCGGGCGGCCTAGCACATGAGGCCCGGAAATCAAGGCGCGACCCGTCGCTTCGGCCGCTTTCCGCCTATGGCGGGCGAGCGGTGTGCGCTCAGCCGCGCGGGCTGTCGACCCGGCTGATGATGCGGGTGCGCGAGAACTGCCAATGCACTTCCGAAATTTCCGAAGCCCGGAAGGACAGCACGATCTGGCGGCTGCGGCGCGGCCCGGCCAGGCCGGCGAAGAAGATCGACTCCTCGACATCGGCCGGCACGTCGGGCGAGACGAAGACCCAGGTGTCCAGGTCGGGACCGGTCAGCACCAGCCGCTCCTTCTGGTCGCGGAAGAGCTGGACGTCGGGATGGACGTGGAAGCGGACGACCACAGCCTCGGGGCCGTTGCGCCTCGATTGCGAACCGCCGGAACGAAGGATGCGGTCGCAGCCCGAAAGGATGCTGCCGCCGGCCGAGAGCGAAATTTCGCGCTCGTGGTGGAGGCCGAAGCGCTGGGCGTAGCCGTCGTGGCTGGCGATGAAGCCCTGCATGCCGGCCTTGTCGGTGCGCTGGCAGGGCACCGAGCGCGGTCCGCCGACCAGGGGGCTGCCGAGCAGGTCGCTGAGGCGCTGCGAGTGCGCGAAGCTGGCCGACGAGGTGTCGTTGATGGTGACGGTCGAATGCGCGGCGGTGGCGCGGGCCAGCGGCCGGAAGTCCGCGACGCCGTAGGTGTCGATGCCGGCATTGACGATATAGTGCTGGCGGCCGGACGACATCTCGAAGGAGAGACAGCCGGCATGGGCGTGGTTCGACACCTCGACCGGCGGCGGCGTGCCCGTGTCGGCGATGACGGTCGTGCCGCCCATGGACAGGCGCTCGTAGCCCGAGTGGGTGGCGTGCAGCGGCGGCGAGCCGCCGGTGTCGTCGTGGCGAAGGATCGCCGCGATGCGATCCTGGATCGTAGCGCCCATGCCGTTGAAGCGGGCCAGGCTTCCGTCCTGGTGGCGGAAGAAGCGCAGCGCCGGCAGCATGCGGTCGACCGCGTGGATCAGTGCGGCCGGCGGCTGCTCCGCCTGGTTGGCGTAGGTGTGGCGCAACGGCAGAAGGTCGGCCAGGATCTCGAGCACCACCATCGGATTGCGCGACACGTGGCCGCCGTCGGGCAGGATCTGGCGGTCGAGTTCGTCGGCCAGGTTGCGGGTGGCCGAGCGCAGGGCGGTGGACGGCACGGGCAGCGAAAGCGCGGCGAAGGCAAGCGCTACCCGCGCCCTGAGCCGGTCCTTGCCGTCGGGCATCTCGCGAGCCATGGAGCGCAGGTAGCGAATCTGCATCGCCAGCGAGCGCAGGAAGGCGCGGTAGAAGGCGAATTCCGCGCCTTGCAGCACGACGGACGAATGCTGCAGCCAGGCGATGATGCGCTTGGCGGTGGTCGCCGGCTCCCAGGCGACGCCCGCGATGCGGTTGCCGTGCATGGCGATCCAGTCGGAGACGAGCGCGCGGGCGTTTGCCGCCGCGAGCTCGGTACCTGCGGCACGCATGTGGCGCAGCCAGCGGAAGCCGTGCAGGCTGCGTTGCCAGCCACGATTGGGCACCTCGACGAGGAAGGGCGACTGGCCGCCGGTCTCGACCAGGTGGCCCGAGAGCGGGAAGCGGCCGTAGTAGATCTCGAGCGCGATCTGCGGATCGGCGAGGCGCAGGTCGGGAGGGGCGATCAGCACGCGCTCGGGCGTGCGCCCGGAGTAGCGCCAACGATAGATCGGGCCGGCGCGGAGGCGCCGGCGCGTCTTGCGCCAAAACTCCCTGGCGACGAGCGCCCAAAGGCGCGTCGTGTTGTCCGCCGCGATCGACATTTCTCTCCTGAACACCCAGGCCCGGCCACGTTAGGTGGTTTCACAGGCGCGCGCGAGAGTGAATTTTGCGTTAACAACCGCTGGATGAATTAGGCCGGCCTTTCAGGCCGCGCGGCGGAACCGTGCGGCGAAGAAGCCATCGAGGCCCGAAATCGCCGGATTGCCGAGATCGAGCCCTGCCGGGGTGGTGCGCAAATAACCCTCGGTTGTGACGAAGGCGGAGATGCCGGGCACCTCGTCGGGCCGAATCGGGTCGAGTTCGATCCTGCCGCGGTGGTCGGCGAGGAACGCGGCGACGAGCGCCTCGCCTTCCTCCCGATCGAGCGAGCAGTTGGAGAAGACGATCGTGCCACCGGGCCTCACGAGCCTGACCGCGCCGTCGAGCAGCTTGCGCTGCACGGTGGCCAGCTTGGCGACGTCTTCAGGCGACTTGGTCCACAACACGTCGGGATGGCGGCGAACCGTTCCGGTGGAGGAGCAGGGCGCGTCGAGCAAGACTGCGTCGAACAATTCCGCCGGCTCGTAGGCGAGCAGGTCGGCATTGACCTTCTCGGCGTCGAGGCCGAGCCGGTCGAGGTTGGCGGCAAGGCGGGTCAGCCGGTTCTTCGAGGCTTCGACGGCCGTCACCTGCGCGCCGGCGAGCGCGAGCTGGGCGGTCTTGCCGCCGGGGGCGGCGCAGAGGTCGGCGACGCGCTTGCCGGCGATGTCGCCGAACAGCCTGGCCGGCAAGGCTGCCGCGGTGTCCTGCACCCACCACGCGCCGTCGGCAAAGCCCGGCAGGTCCGACACCGGCCCGCCCAGCTTCTCGATGCGGACGGTGCCCGTCGGGAGCACGATGCCGCCGAAAGCCTCGGCCCATCGTCCGGGATCGGATTTGACGGTGAAGTCGACGGGCGATTCCAGCCGGTGGGCGGCCAGGATCTTGCTTGCCTGGTCCTCCCCGTAGGCTGCGACAAGCCGGGCGACGAACCATTCGGGCGCGTCGTCCGTGTCTGCCATCGCCTGCGGCAGTTCGGCATCCTTGGCGCGGGCGAGCGCCCGCAGCACGCCGTTGACGAGACCGGAAAAACGCACTGTGCGCGGGTCGGACTTGGCGTGGGTGACGGCAAGGTCGACGGCCGCGCTGTCGGGTACGTCGAGGAAAAGGATCTGCGCCGCCCCGACATGCAGGATGTGGGAAAGCGCCGTCGCATTGGCCGGCAGCGGCTTTTCCAGTCGGCGCGCGATCAGCTTCTCGATGGTCAAGCGATGGCGCAGGGCGGTGGCGAGGATGGCGCGCACGAGGCCGCGATCGCGCATGTCCAGCGCCCGGAACTGCGGATGGCCGTGCTCATGGTCGGTCAGCCCGTCGAGCGGGGTCCTGGCGTCGATGGTCGCGGCGAGCAGGCGCGCCGCCGCCATGCGCGCAGCCAGGCCGGGGGCATTGGGCGCAGTGTCCCGTCTCGGCGGCCTCTTGCTACCGGCGTTCGGGCGATGCCGCGGGCGGCCGCGTGTCGCGTCCGTCACGACCACGGGCCCTTCGGCCCGGAGGGATTGCGGCCCCAGGGACCGGACTGGCGCGGCTGCTCGGGCTGCGGCTGCTCGGCGGGACGACCGCCCCACGGGCCGGCGTCCGAAGGCGCGGCCTGGCTCGGCTGCGGCTGGGCCTGGCGGGCTGCCGGACGGCCAGCGCCGTCCTGCGCCATCGCCTGCAGCGCGGCGATGCGATTTTCGGTGTTGGGGTGAGTGGAGAAGAGATTGTCCATGCGCTCGCCGGAAAGCGGATTGATGATGAAGAGCGGCGCCATGGCGGGATTGCGCTCTGCTTCGGGATTGTGGATGCGTTCGACGTTGCGGGCGATCTTGTCAAGGGCGGATGCGAGCCAGAGCGGGTTGCCGCAGATCTCCGCGCCGCGCCGGTCGGCGGCGTATTCGCGGGTGCGGCTGATCGCCATCTGCACCAGCATGGCGGCCAACGGCGCGACGATCATCGCCACCAGCACGCCGACGAAGCCGAGCGGGTTGTTGTTGTCGCGGTTGCCGCCGAAGAAGAAGGCGAAGTTGCCGAGCATGGAAATGGCGCCGGCGAGCGTCGCGGTGATCGTCATGGTCAATGTGTCGCGGTTCTGCACATGCGCGAGTTCGTGGGCCATGACGGCGGCCACTTCCTCGCGGCCGAGACGCTGCAGCAGGCCGGTGGTCGCGGCGACCGCGGCATTGTCGGGATTGCGGCCGGTAGCAAAGGCGTTGGGCTGCGGATTGTCGATCAGGTAGACCTTGGGCATCGGCAGGCCGGCATTGGCGGCGAGCCCGCGCACGATGGCGTAGTATTCGGGCGCATTGCGCTCGTCGACCTCGACGGCGTTGTTCATGCGCAGCACCATCTTGTCGGCGTTCCAGTAGCTGAACAGGTTCATGCCCGCCGCCAGGAAGAAAGCGATGGTCATGCCGCCGCTGCCGCCGATCAGATAGCCGACGCCCATGAAAAGCGCCGTCATGGTCGCCAGCAGCATCGCCGTTCGCATCATGTTCATCGTCAACTCCCGTAGCCGCGCGGGGGTGCAGATCGCGCCAGCCTTCGCTATATGATGGGAGAGGGCAGGTTCCGTTTCAATCATCTTCACAGGAATCCGATGAACGACTTCAAGCCAGAAACCGACGCGGAGACGCCGGCGCCGAAGGAGCTTTCGCCTGCCGCCAAGCGCGCGCTGGCGGAGGCCGAGGCACGGCGCCAAGCCTACAGGGCACAGGAAGGCAAGGTCGCCAGGGAACTCGGCGGACGCGGCGGCCTCGAGCCGGGACGCTACGGCGACTGGGAGATCAAGGGCCTGACCAGCGACTTCTGAGCATCCGTTCGGGAACCACCGAAGGTTGTCGTTCGTTTCCCTCGCACATTGTGAAGGAGGGGAAGGCCATGACCAGATCGACAGTCCTTGCGGTGCTCATCGTGGCCCTTTTCGTGGCCACCCAGGTGCAGGCCCAGACCAAGGAGCCGCCCATCCCGCCTGAGAAATCGCTGAAGCTGTCCGAGATCATCGCCAGGATCGAGCAGCGCGGCCAGTTCCGCTATGTTTCGGAAGTGGAATGGAACCGCGAAGGCTACTACGACGTGATCTACTACACGACGGACAAGGCCAAGGTCGAAATCAAGATCGACGTGGTGAGCGGCGAGCCGCGGCTGTAGGCGATTGCCAATCCGGCCGGCACCGAAAAGGGCTATGCGGTCGCGTCGATGCTCGGCGATGGCCTGGTGCGTGCCCATGCCGGCGGCAGGCGCGAAAGCTGGTGCGGCGAATTCAGGGCATTTTCCAGCGCCCTTAGAATCGCGAGGACGCTCCATCTCCTTGTTTGGATGCATTCCGGACGGAAAACCGCTTCGCACTGTTCCTGGAATCTGGCTCCAAGAAGAAAGGCCGCCCTTCTTGGCGAAGGAGCGGCCTTTCCCGTGTTTCGTCCGTGGCGCGGCCGTCAGCCGTGATGCCTTGGCATCACTGACCGCACGTCATGCGTAGCTCAGGAAGGCTGCTTCCCGAGAAGGCAATCCGCAGAGGCCACGTTCAGGAAAACGAAATCACTCGACATCGGATCACCTCCTTTCAGTTCGTTGAACACGGACGCAAAGGTGGGTTGCTTTTGCCGATTGCGCAAGTACCCAAAAGGCACAGGTCGCATCAATGGTGAGGAAGTCCCCCCGCGCCCTTAGGGAAAAGCCGTCAGGCCTTCTTGTTCTGGCGGTTGGCGACGAGATCGTCGACCACGGCCGGATCGGCCAGCGTCGAGGTGTCGCCGAGGGCGCCGAAATCGTCTTCGGCGATCTTGCGCAGGATGCGGCGCATGATCTTGCCCGAGCGCGTCTTGGGCAGGCCCGGCGCGAACTGGACCTTGTCGGGCGAGGCGATGGCGCCGATCTCCTTGCGGACATGGGTGACGAGTTCCTTGCGCAGGTCCTCGGTCGCCTCCACGCCCGCCATCAGCGTGACGTAGCTGTAGATGCCCTGGCCCTTGATGTCGTGCGGGTAGCCCACGACCGCCGCCTCGGAAACCTTGTCGTGGCTGACCAGCGCCGACTCGACCTCGGCGGTGCCCATGCGGTGGCCGGAGACGTTGATGACGTCGTCGACGCGACCGGTGATCCAGTAGAAGCCGTCGTCATCGCGGCGGCAGCCGTCGCCGGTGAAATACTTGCCCTTGTAGGTCGAGAAGTAGGTCTGGATGAAGCGCTCGTGGTCGCCATAGACGGTGCGCATCTGGCCCGGCCAGGAATCGGTGATGCAGAGATTGCCGTCGGCCGTGCCCTCGAGCACCTTGCCCTCGTTGTCGACCAGCTCCGGCTTGACCCCGAAGAACGGCCGCGTCGCCGAGCCGGGCTTGAGATCGGTGGCGCCCGGCAGCGGCGTGATCAGGATGCCGCCGGTCTCGGTCTGCCACCAGGTGTCGACGATCGGCACCTTCTTCTCGCCGACGACGTCGAAATACCATTGCCAGGCTTCCGGATTGATCGGCTCGCCGACCGAACCCAACACGCGCAGGCTCTTGCGCGAGGTCTTCTTCACGTTCTCGTCGCCGGCGCCCATCAGGGCGCGGATGGCGGTGGGGGCGGTGTAGAAGATGTTGACCTTGTGTTTGTCGACCACGTCCCAGAAGCGCGAGGCCGACGGATAGTTCGGAACGCCCTCGAACATCAGGGTGGTGGCGCCGTTGGCGAGCGGGCCGTAGACGATGTAGCTGTGGCCCGTGACCCAGCCGACATCGGCCGTGCACCAGTAGATGTCGCCGTCATGGTAGTCGAAGACATACTGGTGGGTCATCGAGGCATAGACGAGATAGCCGCCGGTGGTGTGCAGCACGCCCTTGGGCTTGCCGGTCGAACCAGAGGTGTAGAGGATGAACAGCGGATCCTCCGCCTTCATCTTCTCCGGCTTGCATTCGGCTTTCACCGAACGAACCTCGTCGTGGTACCAGTGGTCGCGGCCCGGCGCCCAGCCGACCTTGCCGCCGGTGCGGCGCACCACCAGCACGTCCTTGACCAGGACATGGCTCTTGGCGGCGATGTCGATCGCCTTGTCGGTGTTCTCCTTCAGCGGAATCGTCCTGCCGCCACGCAGACCTTCGTCGGCGGTGATGACGAAGGTCGATTCGCAGTCGACGATGCGGCCAGCGAGCGCGTCGGGGGAGAAACCGCCGAAGACGATCGAATGGATCGCGCCGATGCGGGTGCAGGCGAGCATCGCATAGGCCGCTTCCGGGATCATCGGCATGTAGATGGTGACGCGATCGCCCTTCTTGACGCCGTGCTTCTTCAGCACGTTGGCGAGGCGGCAGACGTGCTCGTAGAGCTCGTTGTAGGTGATCTTCTTGTCGTCGTAGGGATTGTCGCCTTCCCAGATGATCGCCACCTGGTCGCCGCGCTTCTTCAGGTGGCGGTCGATGCAGTTATAGGAGACGTTGGTCAGGCCGTCCTCGAACCACTTGATCGAGACCTTGCCGGTGAAGGAGGTGTTCTTGACCTTGGTGTAGGGCTTGAACCAGTCGATGCGCTTGCCGTGCTTGCCCCAGAACTTATCGGGGTTCTTCACGCTGTCGGCATACCATTTCAGGTAGGTGTCGTTGTCGATCAGCGCATTTTTCTTCCACGCCGGCTGGACGCGGTGGACACGGACTTCGGACATTTTTCTCCCTTCCTCCCGGAAACGATCCGGCGGTTCCTTGTGGCCGTCGGACGGCGGCGTTGGAGCCGCGTTGGCGCGCATTATTATCAATTCGCGCCTCGCCACAATATTAGACCTTGGATTTGGCCGCGGTCATTCCGTAGCGGCAAATCGCCGCCGCTATATAGCTATCAGCAAGGCCCGAGGTCGAGGGCTAAACTGCTGATTTCTTGGAACTATCATATGCGATTTTCGTTGATTTAGCGGACGGTTAACCATCTTGGCGCAAGCTGTGAGGTGAGGAGCCGTTCGACACGGAAGGGCTTGCGATGCGCGACGCTTCTGAACTGGAATTGATGCTCAAGGGCTACGGCCTGACCACGGCCGAGATACTCTACCGTCTGCCCGACCATCCGCACCTGCTGCAGACCTATATCTGGCAGGATTACGATCTGGCGCCGAAATTTCCGATCCTGTTCGGCTTCATCGAGTTCTGGCGCGCCAAGCTCGACGGGCCGCTGCACTCGGTGCACTACACCCACCGCAAGCTGATCGCGCCGAACGAATGGCGCCGGGTGGATGGCGAACTTCTCCTGCATTAGGTCCGCGCAGGTCCGAAATCGCCCTTCGTTCAACTCATGAATTTGGCAGATATTGATCCACAACTGTAAATTGTGATATAGCCCGATCGGGGTCAATCGCGGAAACCGGCATGCCTGAGTCCGCAAGCGCTTGGGTACTCATCTTCTCCGACGGGACGGGGCAGCGCGGCGTGCGCGCCGACGACGGCGCCGAGCCCGAATTCTGCAATGTCAGGCACACCAACGTGTTCCAGATGTATGCGGCGATCGACGGCCGGCCGGGCGTGCGCGCCTTCTACGATGCCGGGCTCGGCGCCCCGGAGGCGGGCACATGGGGCTGGACGCGAACGCTCCGCAATCTCTGGAGCAAGGCAACCGGCTGGGGCATCACGGCCAACATCGTCGACTGCTACGAGTCCCTGATGCTGGCTTGGGAGCCGGGCATGAAGATAGGCTGCTTCGGCTTCAGCCGCGGCGCCTACACGGTTCGCTGCCTCGGCGGCGTGCTGGCAACGTGCGGGATAGCGACTTCCGACAATGGCGCCCCGATCTCGCGGGACAAGGAAGGCGCCGGCGCCAGGCGGCGGCGCGCCATCGCCGACGAGGCGGTTGCCGCATACAAGATCAAGGAAAAACCGAAGCGGCAGGCTGCAGGTGCTGCGTTTGGCGCAAGCTACGCCGCGGCCGAGGCCACGCCCGACGTGATCGGCGTGTTCGATACGGTGAGGGCGCTCGGCCTGCCCGGCATCATGAACGTCGTCAATCCCTTCAAGCACGAGTTCCATGACAACGAACTCTCGGTGCGGATCCCCGTCGGCTTGCATGCGCTGTCCGTCGACGAGAATCGCAAGTCGTTCGCGCCGGTGCTCTGGGAGGATGTCGACGCCGAGGGTCGGGCCCGGGGGCAGGTCATCGAACAATGCTGGTTTCCCGGCGTGCACTCCGACATCGGCGGGGGATACGACGATGACGACAGGCTCTCCCACGTCAGCCTCGACTGGATGCTCGACCGGGTGCGGGCACTGGCCGGTCTCGACTTTCCGCTGGCCGTCGATCTCGAGGACAAGCTGCAGGGGGCGGCTCACGACGAGCGCACGGGGTTCGGCATTTTCTGGCGGCCCGGTGAGCGAACCGTGCGGGCGCAGGCGGCTGACATCGATCGGCTCTGCCCGGACATCGAGCAGCGCTTCGACGACTTCTCTCCGGACTACAGACCCGAACCGCTGAGGCCGCACCCGCGCGTGGAGCGCTATTACTGACGTCGTCGCGGTAGGAACTCGGCATCTCCTCTGCAATGCTGGCACAACTCAATTCCCCGGCCTGCGGTGCTGGGCCGCTTGCCGTGCGGTCGTTGGCAAGCTATTGCCGCGACAGTGCGCTTTCCGGGCGGGCGCGTTCGCACGCCAGAGGAAAGAGCGCCTTGTCAAAGTGGCAGAGCGCGCGCCGTCGTAACCTCGACGCACGCCGTTCTCCAACTTCCGCCGGACCCTATGGGCATGGCGGCTCAAAGGGAGATTACGTCATGAAATTGAAGACTTTTGCGGGCGTTTCGCTCGTCGCGATGCTTGCCTTCGCATCGGCCGCGCGCGCCGACATCACCATCGGCCTGGTGGCGCCGCTGACCGGCCCGGTGGCAGCCTATGGCGACCAGGTCAAGAACGGTGCCCAGGCGGCCGTCGATGCCATCAACGAGAAGGGCGGCATCCTCGGCGAGAAGGTGGTGCTGAAGCTCGCCGACGACGCGGGCGATCCCAAGCAGGGCGTCTCGGCTGCCAACCTGCTCGTCGG
This sequence comes from Mesorhizobium sp. CC13, assembly GCF_039907765.1. Classification (NCBI taxonomy): domain Bacteria; kingdom Pseudomonadati; phylum Pseudomonadota; class Alphaproteobacteria; order Hyphomicrobiales; family Phyllobacteriaceae; genus Mesorhizobium; species Mesorhizobium sp. CC13. The sequence continues at coordinate 45,364 of NZ_JARDJI010000006.1, forward strand.
CGAAGGCGTGCAGTATGTCGTCGGCCCGGTCACCTCGGGCGTCGCCATTCCCGCGTCCGACGTCTTTGCCGAGAACGGCATCCTGATGGTCACGCCGACCGCCACCGCGCCGGACCTCACCACCCGCGGTCTCACCAACGTGCTGCGCACCTGCGGCCGCGACGACCAGCAGGCCGAAGTGGCCGCCGCCTATGTGCTCAAGAACATGAAGGACAAGCGCGTCGCGGTGATTCACGACAAGGGCACCTACGGCAAGGGCCTGGCCGACGCCTTCAAGGCGGCACTGAACAAGGGCGGCGTGACCGAAGTGCAGTACAACTCGCTCACCCCCGGCGAGAAGGACCTGTCGGCGCTCATCACACGCCTCAAGGCCGACAATGTCGAGGTCATCTACTTCGGCGGCTACCACCCCGAAGGCGGCCTCCTGGCGCGCCAGCTGAAGGACGGCGGCGTCAATGCGCTGATCATCGGCGGCGAGGGTCTGTCGAACACCGAGTTCTGGGCGATCGGCAACGAGGCGGCAGCCGGCACGCTGTTCACCAACGCCGCCGACGCGCTGAAGAACCCGGCATCGGCCGATGCAGTCAAGATCCTCACCGACAAGGGCATCCCCGCCGAGGCGTTCACGCTCAACGCCTATGCAGCCGTCGAGGTGCTCAAGGCCGGGATCGAGAAGGCCGGCAAGGCCGACGATACGGCCGCGGTTGCTACAGTGCTGAAGTCGGGCGAGCCGATCACCACCGCCATCGGCAACCTGACCTATGGCGAAAGCGGGGACCTGACCTCGCCGAGCTTCTCGCTGTTCAAGTGGGAAGGCGGCAAGATCGTCGCGGCCGAGTAAACCGCGCCAACACTTGCGAGATTGACGAGGCCGGGGCGAAAGCTCCGGCCTTTTTCTGGATCGTCGGTGGCTTGGGCGGAGCTCACCTTGCGCCGAAGATTGCCGAGCCGACGCGCACGCTGGTGGCGCCGAAGGCGACGGCGAGCTCGTAGTCGCCCGACATGCCCATCGACAGCTTTTCGACACCCGTTTCGCGCGCGAGCTTGTCGAGCAGGGCAAAATGCGGACCGGGATTCTCGTCCGCCGGCGGGATGCACATCAGGCCTTCGATCGTTAGCCCGTGGACCTCGCGGCAGCGCTTGACGAAGGCGACGGCTTCGCGCGGTTCGATGCCGGCCTTCTGCGGCTCGGAGCCGGTGTTGACCTGCACGTAGAGCTGCGGGGCGCGGCCCTGGCGTTCGATTTCCCTGGCCAGCTCGGCGGCGATTTTCTCCCGGTCGACCGTCTCGATGACGTCGAACAGAGCAACGGCCTCTTTCGCCTTGTTGGATTGCAAGGGGCCAATGAGATGCAGCTCGATATCGGGGAACTCGGCTTTCGGCGCCGGCCACTTGCCTTGCGCTTCCTGGACGCGGTTCTCGCCGAAGACGCGCTGGCCCGCCTCGATGACGGGTCGGATGTGCTCGGCGTCGAAGGTCTTGGATACGGCAACCAGCGTTGCCGAAGCTTCAGGCCTGTTGGCCTCGCGCTCCGCCGCACCTATCTTGTGCTTCACCAGCGCTAGCTGTTCGACCGACTTTTCCATGCCGCTGGCCCTGCTGCTTTTTGCCCGCCCCCTGCCTGCCGGAGTTGACGGGTCCGGGAATCCATGATGAACACCCGACAACGATTTCCTGAACCGCGGGTTTTCGCCCCGGTCCACGCACGCTTTTAAGTGAAAAACATCCGATGGCAACCGAACGATACAATCCGCGCGCGTCCGAACCCAAATGGCAGAAGGCCTGGGCCGACGCAAAGCTCTTCGAGACGAAGAACGACGATCCGCGGCCCAAGTACTACGTGCTCGAGATGTTCCCCTATCCGTCGGGGCGAATCCACATGGGTCACGTCCGCAACTACACGATGGGCGACGTCGTGGCGCGCTATCGCCGCGCCATGGGATGCAACGTGCTGCATCCGATGGGCTGGGACGCCTTCGGCATGCCGGCGGAAAACGCCGCCATGCAGAACAAGGTCCATCCCAAGGACTGGACCTACCAGAACATCGACACGATGCGCGGCCAGCTGAAGTCGATGGGCCTGTCGCTGGACTGGAGCCGCGAGTTCGCCACCTGCGACGTCGACTACTACCACCGCCAGCAGATGCTGTTCATCGACTTCGTCAAGAAGGGGCTGGTGACGCGCAAGTCGTCGAAGGTCAACTGGGACCCGGTCGACATGACCGTGCTCGCCAACGAGCAGGTCATCGACGGCCGCGGCTGGCGTTCCGGCGCCCTGGTCGAGCAGCGCGAGCTGACGCAGTGGTTCTTCAGGATCACCGACTTCGCCCAGGACCTGTCGGACGCGCTGGAAGGCCTCGACGAGTGGCCCGAGAAGGTCAAGCTGATGCAGCGCAACTGGATCGGCCGGTCGGAAGGCCTGTTGATCCGCTGGCCGCTGGCCAAGGGCACGGCACCCGCCGGCGAGACCGAGCTGGAGGTCTACACGACGCGCCCGGACACGATCTTCGGCGCCTCGTTCATGGCGATCTCGGCCGATCATCCGCTGGCCAGGAAAGCTGCCGAGAACAATCCCGAACTCGCCGCCTTCATGGAAGACGTGCGCCGCATGGGCACGTCGGTGGCAGCGCTCGAGACCGCCGAGAAGAAGGGCTTCGACACCGGCATCCGCGTGGTGCACCCCTTCGACGACAGCTGGACGCTGCCGGTCTATGTCGCCAACTTCGTGCTCATGGACTACGGCACGGGCGCCATCTTCGGCTGCCCGTCGGGCGACCAGCGCGACCTCGACTTCGCCAACAAGTACGGCCTGCCGGTGGTCCCGGTGGTGATGCCGGAAGGCGGCGATGCCGCGACCTTCCAGGTCACCGAGGAGGCCTATACCGATGACGGCGTGATGATCAATTCGCGCTTCCTCGACGGCATGAAGCCTGAGGCCGCGTTCAACGACGTGGCCGACCGGCTGGAGCAGATCTCGATCGGCAACCGGCCGATGGCGGAGCGCAAGGTTCAGTTCCGCCTGCGCGACTGGGGCATCTCGCGCCAGCGCTACTGGGGCTGCCCGATCCCGATGATCCATTGCGACGACTGCGGGGTCGTGCCGGTGCCGAAGGCCGACCTGCCGGTCAAGCTGCCCGACGACATCGAGTTCGACCGTCCCGGCAATCCGCTCGACCGTCACCCGACCTGGCGCCATGTCGCCTGCCCGAACTGCGGCAAGGATGCGCGCCGCGAGACCGACACGATGGACACTTTCGTGGACTCGTCGTGGTACTTCGCGCGCTTCACCGCGCCATGGGAGAACGACCCGACCGATCCGAAGGCCGCAAACGAATGGCTGCCGGTCGACCAGTATATCGGCGGCATCGAGCATGCGATCCTGCACCTGCTCTATTCGCGCTTCTTCACCCGCGCCATGCGCGAGGCCGGCCATCTGAACCTCGCCGAGCCGTTCAAGGGCCTGTTCACGCAGGGCATGGTCGTGCATGAGACCTACAGGGGTCCGAACGGCTGGGTGACGCCGGCCGAGATCAAGATCGAGGATGTCGACGGCAAGCGCCGGGCGGCGCTGCTGTCAGATGGCACGCCCATCGAGATCGGCTCGATCGAGAAGATGTCGAAGTCGAAGAAGAACGTGGTCGATCCCGACGACATCATCGCCAGCTACGGCGCCGACACGGCGCGCTGGTTCATGCTGTCGGATTCGCCGCCCGAGCGCGACGTGATCTGGACCGAGGCCGGCGTCGAGGGGGCCCACCGCTTCGTCCAGCGCGTCTGGCGCCTGGTCTCCGAATCGGCCGAGGTGCTGGCCAAGGCCGAGCCGAAGGCAGCGCATGACGGCGATGCGGCGGCCGTTTCCAAGGCGGCGCACAAGGCGCTGAAGTCGGTCGGCGAGGACATCGGCAAGCTCGCCTTCAACAAGGCCGTCGCGCGCATCTACGAACTCAGCAACGCGCTGCAGGCGCCGCTGGCCGACGCTGCCGCCGGCAAGGCTCCGGCCGAGACGGTTTCGGCGCTGCGCGAGGCGATCGACATCCTCATCGTCATGATCGCGCCGATGATGCCGCACCTCGCCGAAGAGTGCTGGGTGGCGCTCGGCGGGGACGGGCTCGTGGCCGATCGGCAGTGGCCGGCCTTCGATGCGGCGCTCGTCGTCGACAACGAGATCACCTATCCGGTGCAGATCAACGGCAAGAAGCGTGCGGATTTGACAATTGCCCGCGACGCAGATCAAGTGGCGGTCGAAAAAGCGGCGCTGGCTTTGGAAGCAGTGCAGAAGGCACTCGACGGCAAGGCTCCGCGCAAGGTGATCGTTGTTCCGCAGAGGATCGTCAATGTCGTTGCCTGAGGCGCGGACAACTCCGCGTTCGTCGCGATCTGCTGTCGGGCTGGCCCTGGCGGCGTCGCTTGTACTGATCTCCGCCTGCACGGTTCGTCCGCTCTATTCGGACGGCCCGGCGTCGGCCGGTGTCGAAGCCGGCACGGCCACGCAGCTGGCCTCGATCAACATCAAGCCGGTCAACACCCGCTATGGCCAGGAAGTCCGCAACCAGCTGATCTTCCTGTTCAACGGCGGTGCGGGCCAGCAGGCAAGCGCGCCCTACACGATGGAGCTTTCCGTCTCGGAGCTCACCGAATCGGCGCTGCTGGCGCCGGTTACGGCCGAAGACGACGAGCCCACGGCGGGTACGGTCACGCTGACCGGCACCTATGTCATCACCGAGAACCGCACCGGCAAGCGCATAGCTGCCGGACGGCGCAACGTGTCGGCATCCTATGACCGGCCGCGCCAGGAGTTCGCCAACATGCGGGCGCAGCGCGACGCCTCCAACCGGGCGGCGCGCGAACTGGCCGAGTTGCTCAGGCTCGCCATAGCCCAGGACATGTCCAAGGGCTGAGACGGGCGGAGGGCGGGATCGCTCGATGCGGTTGACGTCATTTTCGGCTGCCGGTTATCGCTCGCTGCGGTCCATCAGGCTCGACATCGGCCAGGTCTCGGTCTTCGTCGGCGAGAATGGGGTCGGCAAGTCCAATCTCTATCGCGCCCTGCAGCTCATCAAGGCTTCGGCCGAAGGCACGCTCGCCCGCGAGATCGCCGGCGAGGGCGGCATGGGTTCGGCCCTGTGGTCGGGCAAGAGGCGAACCGGACAGCCGGTCCGCGTCGTCATCGATGCCGAGTTCCTCGACGACGAGACGGCGGCGCGCCACGCCTACAAGGTCGAGATCGGCCTGCCGCCCCCCGTCTCCGCCGGCTTTGCCTTCGAACCCCACGTCAAGGAAGAGACCCTGAGCGTCGATGCGGGCAGGCGCCCGGTCGAGATGATGTCGCGCAAGGGCCAGGCAGTCTTCGCCCGCGACGCCGACGGCCGGCGGGTCGAACATCCCGAGCGTGTGCTGAATTCCGAGACGGCGCTGGCGCTGCTCGGCGGGGCAGGGCGCTATCCGGAGGTCGGCGACATGCGTGCCGCCGTCGGCGGCTGGCGCTTCTATCACGGCTTCCGCACCGACACGGAGTCGCCGGCGCGCCGGGCGGCGCTCGCGACGACCTCGCCGATGCTCGACGAGGATGGCGCCAACCTGGCGGCGGTGTTCGCGACGCTCAGGCACATCCGCGGCGACACGGTCGAACTCGACCGCTGCATCGCCGAGGCGCTGGGCGGAGCCCAGCTCGACGTTCCGGTGCCGGCCGAGACGGCGACCTTCGGGTTGGTGCTGCCCGAGTTCCCGCAGCGCATCTTCCGCCCGCAGGAGCTTTCCGACGGGCAGATCAGGTTCCTGGCGCTCGCCGGGGCGCTGATGTCCTACCGCCTGCCGAAGCTCATCGCGCTCAACGAGCCGGAGGCGAGCCTGCATCCGCGCATGATGCCGGCGCTGGCCGACATGATCGCGGCGGCGGCGGAGCGCACGCAAGTCTGGATCGTCACCCATTCGCGCGAGCTGGCGGACCTCGTGCGCGATCGTACCGGCGCCCGTTCGATGACGGTGCTACGCAACGATGGCGCGACCAGCATTGAGGGCATGCGCATCACCGGCGAGATGCCCGACGACGACTAGCCGGCTTCCGGGCTGGCTTGCCGTTGCGAAAATGTCCAGCCCAGCGTCATGGCCGCGGCGGCGAGCAGGATGGCGGCGGCGCCGGCGAGCTGCAGGGCCTGCAGGCGCTGGCCGAAGGCGATGTAATCTGCCGCAATCGCCACCACCGGGTAGATGAAGGATAGTGCGCCGACGAGGTTGGTCGGCAGCTTCTGGATCGCACCGTAGAGCAGGATGTACATCAGCCCGGTGTGGATGACGCCAATAGCGATGAGGATGGCCCAGCTGCGCAGGTCGGCCGGCGGGCGGCCGAGATCGGCGAAGGGCGCCAGCATGACGACGCCGACCACGACCTGGATCAGCGCGATCAGGTGCGGCGGCACGCCCTTGAGTTTCTTGGCGACGATCGCCGCGATGGCATAGAGGAAGGCGGCGCCAAGGGCGAGCAGGATGCCGCCGACATAGTCGGAGCCGACATGGGCAGCGCCCGACTTGCCCTCGACGATCAGCAGCATGCCTGTGAAGGCCACCAGCAGCCAGCCGAGCTTGGCGAGCGTGATGCGCTCGCCGAACAGCAACGCGCCGAGGGCCACCAGCATGAAGGGCTGGGTGTTGTAGGCGGCGGTCGCGATCGAGATCGAGGCGCGCGGGAAGGCGGCGAAGAGCAGCACCCAGTTGGCGACGATGGCGATGCCGCCGATGACGGCATAGGCGATCTGGCGGCGCGTGATGACGTCGGGCCGGAGCAGGCCGAGCCCGGCACAGATCGCCAGCAGGGTCAGCGCACCGAAGGCACAGCGCCAGAACACAACCGACATGACAGGCTGGCCGGACAGCACGACGAACAGCCCGATCGTGCCGGAGATCACCATTGCCGCGGTCATCTCGACAGTGCCGCGCGTTGTGTCCGTCATGTGGCTGCTCCCTTGCTAGGTCATGCGTATTATCCGCAGGGACAGGGCTGAAAACCATGGCGTGGCAGAGCCATTTGCTCGATATAGCCTGATAATGTAAGGTCGGTTCAGGAATATGCCTTCGGAGCGTGGCGTGCTTGACGATATCGACCGGCGCATCGTCGAAATCCTGGTCGAGGACGCCAGGATTTCGCTGAAAGAGCTGGCCCAGCGGGTCGGCCTGTCGTCGCCGAGCGCATCGGAAAGGCTGAAGCGGCTGGAGGAGCGCGGCGTCATCCGCGGCTTCACCATCGAGGTGGACCCGGCAGCGCTTGGCTACACGCTCCAGGCCATCGTCCGCATCCGGCCGCTGCCCGGCAAGCTGCATGTGGTGCAGGACCTGATCCAGCAGATCCCGCAATTCTCCGAATGCGACAAGGTGACGGGCGACGACTGCTTTGTCGCCCGGCTGCACATCCGCTCGATCGACGAGCTGGACAAGATCCTCGACCAGATCACCGACAAGGCCGAAACCAACAGCTCGATCGTCAAGGCGCAGCCGGTGAAACGGCGATTGCCGCCGCTGAGCTGACCTCCAGACACGAAAAAGCCGGCGCTGGTGGCGCCGGCTTCTTCGTCTTGGCGGGAAGGATCAGCCGATCTTCTGCCCGGTCTTGGCCCAGTCGGCCAGGAACATCTCGAGGCCCTTGTCGGTCAGCGGATGCTTGACCAGCGCCTTCAGCGTTGCCGGCGGGATGGTGGCGACGTCGGCACCGATGAGGGCTGCGCGCTTGACGTGCTCGGTCGAGCGGATCGAAGCGGCGAGGATCTCGGTGTCGAAGCCGTAGTTGTCGTAGATGTGGCGGATCTCGGCGATCAGCTCCATGCCGTCGACGGCCATGTCGTCGAGGCGGCCGATGAAGGGCGAGATGAAGGTGGCGCCGGCCTTGGCGGCGAGCAGCGCCTGGTTGGCCGAGAAGCACAGGGTGACGTTGACCAGGCGGCCGTCCGAAGTGAGCGCGCGGCAGGCCTTGAGGCCGTCGAGGGTGAGCGGCACCTTGATGCAGATGTTGTCGGCGATCTTCGACAGCACCTCGGCTTCCTTCATCATCTCGGCATATTCGGTGGCAGCGACTTCCGCCGAAACCGGACCATCGACGATGTCGCAGATTTCCTTGGTCACTTCGGCGATGTTGCGGCCCGACTTGAGGATCAGCGACGGGTTGGTGGTGACGCCGTCAAGCAGGCCGAGCTCGTTGAGCTCGCGGATTTCCTTGACGTCGGCGGTGTCGACGAAAAACTTCATTTCAGTCTCCTTCGTGGCGGGGCTTGGGGGGCACCCAACGGGTCGGCCTTTGCTCTAAACCAAGTTCGGGGCAAGGTCACGCGTCATGACCGCCGATTCGCCAACAAGAAGGGCCGCACCCGTGCTCGTGCCGATGCCGGCCGAGCGGGCGTACTCCTATGCGGTGCCCGAAGGCATGGACGTCGTGGCCGGTTCGATCGTGCGCGTGCCGCTCGGACCGCGCGAAGTGGCCGGCATCGTCTGGGACGGACCGGTCGAGACGGTCGATCCGAAGAAGCTCCGGCCGATCTCGCATGTCTTCGACTGTCCGCCGATCGGCGAGCAGATGCGGCGCTTCGTCGACTGGGTGGCGCACTACACGATCTCGCCGCCCGGCATGGTGGCGCGCATGATCCTGCGCGCGCCGGAAGCCTTCGACCCCGAGCCGTGGACGGAAGGCATCGTCCGCACTGAGGCCAGCCCCGACCGCATGACCGCGGCGCGCGAGCGCGTCCTGGAGATGGCAAATGACGGCATGGCGTGGACGCGCTCGGGCCTGGCGCATGCCGCCGGCGTGTCGTCGACCGTCGTCGATGGCCTCAAGGCGCAGGGCGTGTTCGAGACGGTGATGATTCCGCCGCGACCGGTCGTGGCCGCGCCGGACACATCCTATTCGACTGCCGAACTCGTCGGCGAGCAGCAGTTGGCGGCTAAGGATTTGCGCGAGCTGGTGGCCGCCGACCGCTTCGGCGTCAGCCTGATCGACGGCGTCACCGGGTCGGGCAAGACCGAGGTCTATTTCGAGGCTGTCGCCGCAGCGCTCGACAAGGGCAGGCAGGTGCTGATCCTGCTGCCGGAAATCGCGTTGACCCAGGCGTTCCTCGAGCGCTTCCAGAGCCGCTTCGGCACCAAGCCGGCCGAGTGGCATTCGGACCTGCCGCCGCGGATGCGCGAACGCGTCTGGCGCCAGGTGGCGGAGGGCGGCGTCCGTGTGGTGGCCGGCGCGCGTTCGGCGCTGTTCCTGCCGTTCAAGGAACTCGGCCTGATCGTCGTCGACGAGGAGCACGACCCCGCCTACAAGCAGGAAGACCGGGTGTTCTACAACGCCCGCGACATGGCCGTGGTGCGCGCCCATATCGGAGGTTTCCCTGTCGTCCTGGCGTCGGCCACGCCGTCGGTCGAAAGCCGGGTCAACGCCGAGCAGGGCAAGTATCGCCGCACGGTGCTGTCGGCGCGCTTCGCCGAAGCTGCACTGCCGCATCTCGCCACCGTCGACATGCGCCGCTCGCCGCCGGCACGCGGCGGGTTCCTGTCGCCGGTGCTGCTCGGCAAGATGCGGGAGAATCTCGGCCGGCAGGAGCAGTCGCTGCTGTTCCTCAACCGGCGCGGCTATGCGCCGCTGACGCTGTGCCGCGTCTGCGGTCATCGCTTCGGCTGCCCGGTCTGCTCGGCCTGGCTGGTCGAGCATCGTTTCCGCGGCCAGCTCGTCTGCCACCATTGCGGCCACAGCGAGAAGCGGCCCGAGGCCTGCCCGGAATGCGGCACCTTCGACCACCTGGTCGCCTGTGGCCCGGGCGTCGAGCGCATCGCCGAGGAGGTGGTACAGCATTTCCCCGATGCCCGCACCATCGTCCTGTCGTCCGACATGCTGGGCGGCGTGAAGCGGCTGAGGCTCGAACTCGAGGCCATCGCCAACGGCGAGGCCGACATCGTCATCGGCACCCAGCTCGTCGCCAAGGGCCACAACTTCCCGAACATGACGCTGGTGGGGGTGGTCGATGCCGACCTCGGACTCGCCAATGGCGACCCGCGTGCCGCCGAGCGCACCTACCAGCTCTTGTCGCAGGTGACTGGCCGCGCCGGCCGCACCGGCAAGAAGAGCCTTGGCCTGTTGCAGACGTTCCAGCCCGACCATCCGGTGATGCGGGCGATCGTCTCCGGCGATTCGGAGGCGTTCTACGAACGCGAGATCGTCGAGCGCGAGCGCGCCGCGCTGCCGCCCTTCGGCCGGCTAGCGGGCATCATCGTCAGCGCCGCGACGCGCGCCGAGGCGGAGAGCCATGCGCGGGGGCTGCGCCGGGCCGCCAAGGCCGCTCAGGACGTTCACGTGCTCGGTCCCGCCGAGGCGCCGCTGGCGCTGGTCGGCGGGCGCCACCGCTTCCGCCTGCTGGTGCAGGCCGAACGCCGCGCCGATATCCAGGGATACATCCGCGCGATGCTGGCCGAGGGTCCCAAGGTGCGCGGTTCGGTGCGCGTGCAGGTCGACATCGACCCGCAGAGCTTTCTCTAGCCTAAGTCCCGGGTCGGGCGATGATGCCTAGCAGCGGCGGGGTCGGCGTCGGACCTGTCGCCACCTCGTCGACCACATAGCCGGCGGCCTTCAGCCGAACCTCTATGGCGCGCCTGATGGTGTCGATCTGGCCGGCGCTCGGCGGCTCGAAGAACAGGAACAGCCTGCCGCCCGCAGCAAGAAGCGGTTTCAGCACGGCAAGCTCGCGCATCGCCTCCAGCCAAAACAGGTTGACGTTGATGGCGAAGATCTTGTCGAAGGTCCTGTTCGGGGCCGCGTAATCGGCCAGGGTGGATTGCACGATTTCGGCCTTGCCTGCGGCGATCGCTTTCGCGTTTCGCTCGATGGCTGCCTTCGCTGCGCTGTCGGAGCGGTCGAGCCCGACGATATGGCCAGCGACCAGCAACCCGGAGACCTCGGCCAAGGCCACGCCGCGACCACAGCCGATTTCCAGAATGTGGTCACCTGGGCCGACTTGCAGGAGGCCGATCGACCAACTGATCCTCTCCGGTATCGCCATGTCCCCCTCCCGGCGTTCCCCGGGGAGCATAGCCGATCGCCGGCATTTCGCCAGTTACTCCTCTGGTACTGTTTGCCGGGTCGGCTATGATCCTCCGGGATTCGCGGCGCGTCGGCGATGCGGAAGCCGGAGGGGGAAATATGGAGTTCGCATTTCCGTGGCCGATGAGCCAGGGCGAATGGCTGGCCTGGGGTTCGGCGGCCGTCACGCTGCTGTTCGGCGTGATCCTGTTCTTCGCGCCGCGCATCGCCTTTCGGCTGCTCAGGCTCCAGCCCCGCCCCGACCATCCGGAGGCGATCGCCCAGGGACGCTCCACGATGGCGGGGTTTTTCCTCGGCGTCGGCCTTTGCGCGATCCTGCTCGCCCAGCCCTGGCTCTACATGGCGCTTGGCGTGTCCTGGCTGCTCACGGCCTTCGGGCGCATCGTGGCCATGATGTCGGACGGCGCCAACACCCCATACAACTGGGTAGCGGCGGTCATCGAACTGGCATTGGCGGCCCTACCCCTTGGGTTTGTTTTCGGCTTCTGGCCCTGAATCGGCGCCTACCCGGCGTCTTCCTCGCCAAGATGCGACAATAGTGCCCGAAAGCCTGCTAGAGGACGTGTTGCGGTCCTCAAAAGCCTGTGCTAGACGGCAATCGACTTTCGGCCGGGGGGATGCGGCTGACGCGAGCTCCGGGGTCAAATAACGCAGTAAGGTCAAAGATTTAGCTGGGTCTATCACACTCGCGCCAAGAATCTTGCGGCCTGTCAGACATGAGAAAAGACGGTCCGTGACCCAATCTTCCTCGCCAATCTCCGGTGTTGCTGAGCGCTATGCGGGTTCGCTCTTCGATCTCGCGCTCGAAGCCGGCGCCGTCGCCAAGGTCGAAGCCGACCTCGGCCGTTTCGCAGAGTTGCTCGCGGGCAGCCCCGACCTGGAGCGCCTGATCAAGAGCCCGGTCTTCTCCGGCGAAGAGCAGGAAAAGGCCATTGCGGCGATCGCCGACAAGGCCAAGATCGTCGGCCTCACCGGCAATTTCCTGCGCCTGGTCGCGCGCAACCGCCGCCTGTTCGTCCTGCCCGGCATGATCGCAGCATTCCGCCGCATCGCCGCCGAGCATCGTGGCGAAGTGGCGGCCGAGGTGACTTCGGCCCATGACCTGACGGCCGCCCAGCTTGCCGAACTCAAGACGGCGCTGAAGGGCGTGGCCGGCAAAGATGTCGCGATCACCGTTTCGGTCGATCCCTCGCTGCTCGGCGGTCTCGTCGTGAAGATGGGTTCGCGCCAGATCGATACGTCGCTCAAAACCAAACTCAATTCGCTCAAGCTTGCACTGAAAGAGGTCGGCTGATGGACATCCGCGCCGCGGAAATCTCCGCAATTCTGAAAGACCAGATCAAGAATTTCGGCAAGGAAGCCGAAGTTTCCGAAGTCGGTCAGGTCCTGTCGGTAGGTGACGGCATCGCCCGCGTCTATGGTCTCGACAACGTCCAGGCGGGCGAGATGGTCGAGTTTCCGGGCGGCATCCGTGGCATGGCGCTGAACCTCGAAAGCGACAATGTCGGCGTCGTCATCTTCGGCAGCGACCGCGACATCAAGGAAGGCGACACCGTCAAGCGCACCGGCGCCATTGTCGACGTTCCGGTCGGTCCGGAGCTGCTCGGCCGCGTCGTCGACGCCCTCGGCAACCCGATCGACGGCAAGGGCCCGATCAAGGCCAAGGAGCGCCGCCGCGTCGACGTCAAGGCTCCCGGCATCATTCCCCGCAAGTCGGTGCACGAGCCGATGTCGACCGGTCTCAAGGCCATCGACGCGCTCATCCCGGTCGGCCGCGGCCAGCGCGAGCTGGTCATCGGCGACCGTCAGACCGGCAAGACCGCCATCATCCTCGACACCATCCTGAACCAGAAGGCGATCCACGTCGCCGGCCCGGAAAAGGAAAAGCTCTACTGCGTCTACGTCGCCGTCGGCCAGAAGCGCTCGACCGTCGCGCAGTTCGTGAAGGTGCTCGAAGAGCGTGGCGCGCTCGAATACTCGATCGTCATCGCCGCGACCGCTTCGGACGCTGCGCCGATGCAGTTCCTGGCGCCGTTCGCAGGCTGCGCCATGGGCGAATATTTCCGCGACAACGGCAAGCATGCCCTGATCGCCTATGACGACCTGTCCAAGCAGGCCGTCGCCTACCGCCAGATGTCGCTGCTGCTGCGCCGCCCGCCGGGCCGCGAAGCCTATCCGGGCGACGTCTTCTACTTGCACTCCCGCCTGCTCGAGCGCGCGGCCAAGCTCAACGACGAGAACGGCGCCGGTTCGCTGACCGCGCTTCCCGTCATCGAGACGCAGGCCAACGACGTGTCGGCCTACATCCCGACCAACGTGATCTCGATCACCGACGGCCAGATCTTCCTCGAGACCAACCTGTTCTTCCAGGGCATCCGTCCTGCCGTGAACGTCGGTCTGTCGGTGTCGCGCGTCGGCTCGTCGGCCCAGGTCAAGGCGATGAAGCAGGTCGCCGGCTCGATCAAGGGCGAGCTCGCGCAGTACCGCGAAATGGCGGCCTTCGCGCAGTTCGGCTCGGACCTCGACGCCGCCACCCAGCGTCTGCTCAACCGCGGTGCGCGCCTGACCGAGCTGCTCAAGCAGCCGCAGTTCTCGCCGCTCAAGACGGAAGAGCAGGTCGCGGTGATCTTCGCCGGCGTCAACGGCTATCTCGACAAGCTCGCCCTGAAGCAGGTCGGCAAGTTCGAGCAGGGCCTGCTGGCGCACCTGCATTCGGAAGGCAAGGACGTCCTCGACGGTATCCGTACCGAGAAGGCGCTCAGCGACGACCTGCGCGGCAAGCTCAAGGCCCACATCGACGCTTTCGCGAAAAACTTCGCCTGACACTGACGGATAAGGCATGGCCTCGCTAAAAGACCTCCGCAACCGCATCGCCTCGGTCAAGGCGACGCAGAAGATCACCAAGGCGATGCAGATGGTCGCCGCGGCGAAGCTGCGTCGTGCCCAGGAGGCCGCCGAGGCTGCGCGTCCCTACTCGCAGCGCATGGGTGCCGTTCTCGCAAACATCGCCCAGGCGGTCGGCGGCGACGGCGATGCTCCGGCGCTGATGACCGGAACCGGCAAGGACGACGTGCACCTGCTCGTCGTCTGCACGGCCGAACGTGGCCTTTGCGGCGGCTTCAACAGCCAGATCTCGCGTCTGGCCCGCGACCACGTGCGCAAGCTGCAGGGCCAGGGCAAGACGGTCAAGATCATCACCGTCGGCAAGAAGGGCTACGACGTGCTGCGCCGCGACTTCGCGTCGCTGATCATCGATCGCGTCGAACTGCGCGATGCAAAGCAGGTCGGTTTCGTGCACGCCGACATGATCGCCAAGAAGGTGATCACGCTGTTCAACGAAGGCGGTTTTGACGTCTGCACGCTGTTCTACTCCGAATTCAAGTCGGTGATCAGCCAGATCCCGACCGCGCAGCAGCTCATCCCGGCGGCGGCCGCTTCGGCCACGGCGGATGAATCAGCCGCAGGCGGCGCCATCTACGAATACGAGCCGGAGCCGAGCGAAATCCTCGGCGACCTCATCCCGCGCAACATCTCGGTGCAGATCTTCCGGGCGCTGCTGGAGAACGCGGCGGGCGAAATGGGTGCCAAGATGAGCGCGATGGACAACGCCACGCGCAACGCCGGCGACATGATCAACAGGCTGACGATCACCTACAACCGCCAGCGTCAGGCCCAGATCACCAAGGAACTGATCGAGATTATTTCGGGCGCCGAGGCGCTCTAGGCACGCGACCCCGAGGGCAGGGTTTGCGTGAAACAAGGAACGGACACAGAGGTTACATCGATGGCTAAAGCAGCTACTCCGAAAGCGGCGGCGGAAAAGGCCCCCGCAGCAAAGAAGGCGGCGCCTGCGAAGGCAGCCGCTGCCAAGGTCGAGAAGACGGTAATCGCCGCGGGTGCCAATGGCCGCGTCACGCAGGTCATCGGCGCCGTCGTCGACGTCGCTTTCGACGGCGAGCTGCCGGCCATCCTGACCGCGCTCGAGACCGACAACAGCGGCAACCGCCTGGTGCTCGAGGTTGCCCAGCACCTCGGCGAAAACACCGTGCGCTGCATCGCCATGGACACCACCGAAGGTCTGGTCCGCGGCCAGCCCGTCGCCAACACGGGTTCGCCGATCACCGTTCCGGTCGGCGACGAGACGCTCGGCCGCATCATGAACGTCATCGGCGAGCCGGTCGACGAAGCCGGCCCGGTCAAGACCAAGTCGCGCCGCGCCATCCACCAGGACGCGCCGGCCTATGTCGAGCAGTCGACGGAAGCCCAGATCCTGGTCACCGGCATCAAGGTCGTCGACCTGCTCGCTCCCTACGCACGCGGCGGCAAGATCGGCCTGTTCGGCGGCGCCGGCGTCGGCAAGACCGTTCTGATCCAGGAACTGATCAACAACGTCGCCAAGGCGCACGGCGGTTACTCGGTGTTCGCCGGCGTTGGCGAGCGCACCCGCGAGGGCAACGACCTCTATCACGAAATGATCGAGTCGGGCGTCAACAAGGACCCGCACGAGAACAACGGCTCGACCGAAGGTTCGAAGTGCGCCCTGGTGTTCGGCCAGATGAACGAGCCGCCGGGCGCCCGCGCTCGCGTCGCCCTCTCGGGCCTGACCATCGCCGAGCACTTCCGCGACCAGGGCCAGGACGTTCTGTTCTTCGTCGACAACATCTTCCGCTTCACCCAGGCGGGCTCGGAAGTGTCGGCTCTGCTCGGCCGCATTCCTTCGGCCGTGGGCTATCAGCCGACGCTGGCGACCGACATGGGCGCCATGCAGGAGCGCATCACCACCACCACCAAGGGCTCGATCACCTCGGTGCAGGCCATCTACGTGCCCGCCGACGACCTGACCGACCCGGCGCCGGCAACGTCGTTCGCGCACCTCGACGCGACGACCGTTCTCAACCGCGCGATCTCGGAAAAGGGTATCTACCCGGCCGTCGACCCGCTCGACTCGACCTCGCGCATGCTCGACCCGCTGATCGTCGGCGAAGAGCACTACTCGGTCGCCCGCCGCGTCCAGGAAATCCTCCAGCGCTACAAGTCGCTGCAGGACATCATCGCCATCCTGGGCATGGACGAGCTGTCGGAAGAGGACAAGGTCACGGTTGCCCGCGCCCGCAAGGTCGAGCGCTTCCTGTCGCAGCCGTTCTTCGTCGCCGAGGTGTTCACCGGTTCGCCGGGCCAGCTGGTTCCGCTCGAAGACACGATCAAGAGCTTCAAGGGCCTGGTCGAAGGCGAGTACGACCACCTGCCGGAAGCTGCCTTCTACATGGTCGGCGGCATCGACATGGCGATCGAGAAGGCCCAGCGCCTGGCTGCGGAAGCGGCGTAAGATGGATGAAGATGCCGACTCCGATTTCTGCTGCGACGCTCTACGAGCGGCTACGGCGGAGCTTCCCGAGCCGGCATCTCCGACCATTTATGTGTCAGAAGATGAAGTTCTGATGATGGTTGTGGGGCTCGTCGAGACCGAGGACGGTCTGGGCTTCATGGATCAAGCAGTGGCGTACTGCCCATTCTGCGGTACCCACATTCAGGACGTGGAAGCTCTAGCCAAAGAGGCGCGGCAATAATGGCCGAATCATTCAAATTCGAACTGGTCTCGCCCGAGCGCCTGCTCGTTTCGGAACAGGTCGAGTCTGTCGTCATTCCCGGTTCGGAAGGCGAGATGACGGTCATGGCCAATCATGCGCCGCTGATGACCACGGTCAAGCCGGGCGTCGTGACGGTCAAGACCGCCGGCGGCAAGGAAGAGCGCTACGTGGTGTTCGGCGGCTTCGCCGACATCGTGCCGGCCGGCTGCACGCTGCTCGCCGAATCGGCGACGGCGGTGAAGGACATCGACCGCGCCGAACTGCTGCGCCGCATCCAGAACGCCCGCGAGGATGTGACCGACGCCAAGGACGACGGCACGCGTTCGAAGGCGGAAGCCTATCTGAACCACCTTTCGACGCTGGAATTGGCGATCTAACGCCGCAAGTCTGCGAGAATTGAGAAGCCGTCGGTCTCTTGACCGGCGGCTTCTTCGTTTGAGCTATCGGCGATTGGTCCATGCGGCGACGGCTTCATCGATCGACAGCGGGGTCGCCGGCCGGGTATGCGCCTCCGTCGGCGTCGCCGAGAAGCGCGGCGCGGGCGCCGGTTGCACCAGGCCGTCGAGTTCGACGAAGCTCCTGCGCGCAACGAGGTGCGGATGTTCGGCCGCTTCCTTCATGTCGAGCACCGGTGAGACGCAGGCGTCGGAATGTTCGAGCAGGGCCAGCCACTCGGCTCTCGGCCGGGTGCGGATGCGCGCTGCGATCCTCTCCCTGAGTGCTGCCCAGTTGCGGGGATCGGCGCGCAGGGCGTGCGCGTCCTCCTCCAGCCCGATTGCCTTGCGGAACAGCTCGAAGAACTGCGGTTCGATCGGCCCGACGGCAATGAAGGCGCCGTCTGAGCATTCATAGGCTCCGTAGTGGGGCGCTGCGCCATCCAGCAGGTTGGAGGCCCGCCCCGGTTGCCACCAGCCGGCCGCAGCCATGTCATGCATCATCGCCATCAGCTGGATTGCCCCGTCGCAGATGGCGCAGTCGACGACCTGGCCTTCGCCGGTGCGTTGCGCCGACCAGAGTGCTGCCAGCATGCCGGCTACGAGGAACATCGAGCCGCCGCCGAAGTCGCCGACGAGGTTGAGCGGCGGCAGCGGCCGCTCGGCCGGGCCGATGGCCGCGAGCGCGCCGGAAATCGCGATGTAGTTGATGTCGTGGCCGGCGTGGGGCGCGAGCGGGCCGGTCTGGCCCCAGCCGGTCATGCGCCCGTACACCAGGCGCGGATTGCGCACGATCAGCGCTTCCGGCCCGAGGCCGAGCCGCTCCATCACTCCGGGCCGGAAACCTTCGATAAGGGCATCGGCCTCGTCGATCAGCCTTCGCACCATTTCCGCATCGTCGGGGTCCTTCAGATCGACGTCCACCGTCGGGCGGCCGCGACCGCAGATCGGGTCGGGCGGAACTGCCTCGGCGCCCGGTCGGGCGATGCGGATGACATCGGCGCCCATGTCGGCGAATTGCATCGCCGCGAACGGCGCCGGCCCAAGCCCGACGAACTCCACGATGCGCAGGCCGACGAGCGGTCCCCTGGCTGGTCTCGACATCTTCGCCACTCCCTGCGGCAGAGGCTAGCGGTTCGCGGGGGGACCTGTGAAGACTGCCGCGGTGGATATCAAGCGGATTGCATGCCTAGGTTTGCGAAGATGCGGTCTTCCACTCGGCATAGAGATGCAATCCCTCGTCCGGCCGCACGGGGACATAGGCGATCTTCATCGACTGCTCGGCCACAGGTTTCGCCAGATCGGCATAGATGGCGGCGGTGGACAGGCCGAAAGGCTCGCCGTCATCGTTCGAGTAGGCATAGGCCACCTCGGCGATGCCGGCCATGCGCATCGCGGCCATGCACATCGGGCAGGGATTGCCGCTGGCATAGACCGCGCAGCCGTCGAGCCGTGGCGAGCCCAGCACCTGGCTCGCCGCCCGCACCGCGGACATCTCCGCATGTGCGGTCGGGTCGTTGGTCGAAAGCACCTCGTTGACGCCGCTGGCGATGACTTCGCCGTCCTTCACGACCACGGCGCCGAACGGACGGCCGCCCCTGGCTATGTTTGCGCGCGCGAGTTCGACCGCCTCGCAGAGAAAGCGCTCCGTCTTGTTCATCGCAACCCTCCTCAGCGCGCGCCGGCGGAGACCAGTATCTTCTCGATCTCCGAATAGCCGCGACTCCGGGCATTCTGAAGCGGCGTCAGGCCGTCGCCGTCGGGGATGTTGACGTCGGCGCCGGCGTCGACCAGCAGCTTGACGATCGCAACGTGTCGGGGGCCGCCGTCGGACAGAACGATGGCCTCCATCAGGGCCGTCCAGTTGAGGCTATTGACGTGGTCGACGTCGACCCCCGCCTCGATCAACGCCTGTACGGTCTCGACATGTCCGCGCTCGGAAGCCGGAATGAGCGCGGTACCGCCGTAGCGATTGGTACTCTTGAGGTCCGCACCGTTGGCCAGCGTCATGCGCAGGATTTCCAGATGGCCGCGCGCTCCCGCATAGAGATAGGGGCTGTCGTCGATGTTGTCCTTGGCGTTGACGTTGGCTCCTGCCTCGATCAGCACCCTTGCCGCCTCGACCTGGTTGGCGTGGGTGGCGATCAGCAGCGCCGTGCGGCCTGCGTCGTCCCTGGCATCGATCTTGGCCCCCTTGGCCAGAAGTTGCTGGATGGAAGCGGCGTTGCCTCTTTCCGCTGCCTGGTACAGTTCACGCTCGAGCATGTCCCCTCCTGCCGATGCCGGTGAAAACCACGTCAGGACGGCGATCAATGCATAAAGGAATACGGATAGTGCCTTGGGCATCGCGGTTCTTCCTGACTATCGTTGCAGCCGCCATCGACAGGGAAGGCCGTGGGCGCCTGCGCCGGCCGGATGCCGGCTGTGACTTCGTTGCCCGCTGGTGGCCCAGAACTGGCAGACGACTTGCAAGCCAAATAGGAAGCGGCATGGGCATTTCAAAATTAAATATCCCAATGAGGTATATTTGGAAACTGAATGTCCGTCTGCCTCGGCTCTCCTCGAACCTCTTGGCGTTATCGACGGGCGCAACTTCAGCGGCCGCGCGGTGACCCGAGCGCACGGTGTGCAGGGGCAAGGTCCTCCCGATACCCGATCGATGGAATCGTCGCCGCGAGCGTCTTCGCCCCAAAGATGGCGGCCGCCCGCCAGTCAGCATGACACTGCAATCATAACGTGCAATGATCCGGGCGGTGGAGGCTGCAAAGCTGGCTTTCTCGTCATATTACGACGTGAAATCAAATCTGTACGAGCACACGCGAGGATGCATGGCGCCGTTTCAGCGTTTGTCATACAGTCGCGCGAATCTCAGCCGGGCGGGGGTCAGCGGCAACTCGACATACGGAACTCGGTGGTGAAGGGCATAATCCTGGCCGGTGGAAGCGGAACCCGGCTCTATCCGGCAACATTGGCGGTCTCGAAGCAGATACTGCCTATCTACGACAAACCCATGATCTACTATCCGCTCGGCGTTCTGATGCTGGCGGGTATCAGAGACATATTGATCATCTCGACGCCGCGCGACCTGCCGCAGTTCCAGCAACTGCTCGGCGATGGTTCGGCTTTCGGCGTGGCGTTCTCCTACGCCGAGCAAGCCGCACCCAACGGCCTTGCCGAAGCCTTCGTCATCGGGCGCGACTTCATCGGCGACAGTTCGGTCGCGCTCATCCTGGGCGACAACATCTTCTACGGCGACGGGCTGTCAGAGCGTTGCCGCGAGGCAGTCTCCCGCGAGCGCGGTGCCTCGGTCTTCGCCTACCAGGTCGACGACCCCCAGCGTTACGGCGTGGTTGCATTCGACCGCACCACCCGGCAAGCCCTGTCCATCGAGGAGAAGCCGGTCGAGCCACGCTCCAACTGGGCAGTGACGGGCCTCTATTTCTACGACAATTCAGTGGTCGACATCGCGTCGTCGATCAGGCCGTCGGCGCGTGGCGAACTGGAGATCACCGACGTCAACCGCGCCTATCTCGACAGGGGGCAGTTGCACGTCGTCCGCCTGGGCCGCGGCTATGCGTGGCTCGACACTGGCACCCACGACAGCCTGCACGAGGCGTCGTCGTTCGTCCGCACCATCGAGCACCGCCAGGGGATCAAGATCATGTGCCCCGAGGAGATCGGGTTCGAACTCGGCTGGCTTACGGAAGCGGAGGTCATGCAGCGGGCTGCCGTGCTGGGCAAGACGGACTACGCGCGCTACCTCCAGCGCCGGGTCCGGGAGATCGCGCATGGTTGAGGTCCGCAGCCTCGGCCTCGACGGGGTCCTCGAAATCGTGCCGCCCAAGTTCCAGGATGAACGGGGTTTCTTCTCCGAGACCTGGAACGCCGAAAAGTTGGCGAAAGCCGGCGTTGCAATCGAATTTGTGCAGGACAATCATTCGTATTCGGCCCCACGCGGCGTGCTACGCGGGCTGCACTTCCAGACGCCGCCCTTGGCGCAGGACAAGCTGGTGCGCGTGCTGCGCGGGTCCGTCTTCGACGTGGCGGTGGACATCCGCAAAGGTTCGCCGAGCTTCGGCCGATGGGTGGGAGTTACCCTCTCCGAGAAGAAGTGGAACCAGATCCTCGTGCCGAAGGGATTTGCTCACGGCTTCGTAACGCTCGAGCCCGACACCGAGGTGGTCTATAAGGTATCCGCACCCTATTCGCAGCCGAACGACCGCTCGGTCCGTTTCGATGATCCAGATATTGCGATCGACTGGCCTGTTCCCGCCGCGGAGATCACCGTGTCGGCGAAGGACGGCGCGGCACCCCGCCTCTCCGA
Organism: Mesorhizobium sp. CC13; assembly: GCF_039907765.1. Classification (NCBI taxonomy): domain Bacteria; kingdom Pseudomonadati; phylum Pseudomonadota; class Alphaproteobacteria; order Hyphomicrobiales; family Phyllobacteriaceae; genus Mesorhizobium; species Mesorhizobium sp. CC13. The sequence goes on from NZ_JARDJI010000006.1 coordinate 66,772, forward strand.
AATCGAAACCGGATTCGTCTACCCGTGAAGCAAGAAGTACAGACAGTTCTCGTCACAGGCGGCGCAGGCTTCATCGGTTCGGCGGTGTGCCGGCATCTGGTTGCCGGCGGCGGCTACCGGGTCGTCAATCTCGACAAGCTGACCTATGCGGGCAACCTGGCCTCGCTGCGCGACATCGAAGGTCATCCGAATTACGCCTTCCATCGGGCCGACATCTGCGACGCCGGTGCGATCAGGCAGATCCTGGCGACCGAGAAGGTCGACAGGATCATGCACCTGGCAGCAGAAAGCCATGTCGACCGGTCGATCGACGGGCCGATGGAGTTCGTGTCCACCAATGTCGTCGGCACGGTCAGCCTTTTGTCGGCGGCACTCGATCATTGGCGCGGCCTGGATGCCGCGAGGCAGCAGAACTTCCGCTTCCATCACGTCTCGACCGACGAGGTGTTCGGCGACCTGCCGTTCGATTCCGGGGTGTTCAGCGAGGAGTCGCCCTATCGGCCGTCGTCGCCCTATTCGGCGTCGAAGGCGGCCTCCGACCATTTCGTCCGCGCCTGGCACGAGACCTACGGCCTGCCGGTGGTCCTCTCCAACTGCTCCAACAACTACGGTCCCTACCATTTCCCGGAGAAGCTGATCCCTCTGGTCATCGCCAATGCCCTGGACGAGCGGCCGCTGCCTGTCTATGGCAAGGGCGCCAATGTGCGCGACTGGCTGTACGTCGAAGACCATGCACGGGCGCTCGAGGCCGTCATGACCAAGGGCCAGGTCGGCGAAAGCTACAATATCGGCGGGCGCGCGGAACGCACCAATCTGGAGGTGGTGGAGACCATCTGCGCGCTGCTCGATGCGCGCCGGCCTCGGAGCAACGGCAAATCCCATCTCGATCTCATTGCCTTCGTCGCCGACCGTCCGGGCCATGACAGGCGCTATGCAATCGATCCCACCAAGTCGGAGCGCGAGCTCGGCTGGCGGCCGCAGGAAACTTTTGAATCCGGTCTTGCCCACACGGTGGACTGGTATCTCGAAAACGGCTGGTGGTGGCGGCCGATCCGCGAGCAGCGTTTCGACGGGGCGCGTCAGGGACTGGTCGGCGCCCAGTGAAGATACTCGTCACGGGGACATCCGGCCAACTCGCGCGCGCGCTCGCGGCCCGCGCCGCGACGGCCGGCGTCCAGATCATTTGTGTCGGCCGGCCCGATCTCGAACTTGAAGACCCGGCAAGCTTCGTGCCAGTCCTCCAGGCGGTTGTGCCCGACCTCGTCATCAACGCCGCGGCACACACGGCGGTCGACCAGCAGGAGGACGAGCCCGATCGCGCATTCAGGATCAATGCCGAGGCGCCGGCCGAAATCGCGCGGCTGACGCATTTGCGGCGCATCCCCCTCGTCCAGGTCTCGACCGACTACGTCTATGACGGCCGGTCCCCGCGTCCTTATTTCGAGGCCGACCCGACCAATCCGCAGACGGTGTACGGCCGCAGCAAGCTCGCGGGAGAGGAGGCTGTCCGCGCCGGCAACCCAGACCACATGGTGATCCGGACGGCGTGGGTCGTGAGTCCCTATGGCCACAATTTCGTCAAGACGATGTTGCGCCTTGGACAGACCCGAGACAGGCTGCAAGTGGTGGCCGACCAGTTCGGCAATCCCACGGAGGCGCACGACATCGCCGACGGCCTGCTTGCCGCGGCCCTGGTCCGGCGCCGCGAAGGCCGCTTTCCGCAGGGCCTCTATCATCTCGCGGGGCAGGGGCGCGCAAGCTGGTACGAATTGGCGCGGCATGTGATGGCCACGAGCAAGGCTCTTGGCGGCCCCTGGGCCGAGGTCGAGCCGATCGGCAGCGAGGCGTGGGCGGCGAAAGCGCCGCGACCGGCAAATTCCGAGCTCAATTCGGATGCCTTCCATCGCGACTTCGGCTATCGGGCAGGCGAGTGGCGGGAGAGGGTCGAAGCAGTGGTGAGGGTACTGACTCTTGGTCTCCTCGTGCTAGCTGGAGGCATTTAAGCAGTGGTTGCCTTGAATGAGATCGGGTCTGATCTATCACGCCTCGGTGTGAGGGTGGCGTTCGCGATCCACGCCTACTATCCTGATGTTTTTGAAGAAATACTATCCTATCTGGCCGATCTTCCGCTGAACAAGAAGTATTTTGTTACAACTGTCGCCGAGCATGAATATCGAATCCGCTGGGCTCTTCAGGCTTCCGGCCAGCCTTTTCAGCTGGACATCGTGACAAATCGCGGGCGCGATGTCCTGCCCTTTTGGAGGATCTATCCGGGAATTCGTACCGAGAATTTTGAATATATCATAAAAGTTCATACTAAGAAATCTCCTCATTTGAAAAATGGAAGTAAGTGGCGTGATTCTATATTGGCGAATTTGATTTCGCCGGAAGCATTTCTTGCAAATTTTATTGCCTTCAAGGACGATGCTGGATTAGGAATAATTTGTCCTGAGGGCTTCTATCTGCCAATCGAGGCGCATCTTGGTCCCAACGAGGATCGCGTTCTTTCAATCGCCTCCCGTCTCGGGCTGACCAGAAGCGAGGTCCATCAACAGGGGTTCTGTGCGGGAACGATGTTTGCTGCGCGAGTCTCCGCGCTGGATCCTTTGCTGCGCCTCAAATTTGACGATCAGGAGTTCGAGCAGGAAGCGGGTCAAGTTGACGGAACACTGGCGCATGCGTTGGAGCGTTGCATGACCCTAGGAACTGTTCGAAATTCGATGCGGGTGGCCGTCACTTCAAGCCCGACTGCGACTGCTCGGTTCAACTCGGCGGCAGAATTTGCTGGGACGCTCTTTGAAGGGGCTTCGCAATCGAGGTTCCTGGCCCAAGTCAGGGAACAGGGTCGAAAGCTGGAAAGAAAAGTGCGTCACATGATACGCGGCAGGCGGCCGGCGGGGACGACCGTTGATCAGGTGAGTGTTACAAAAGACGGAGATGAGAGCGATCCAAGTTTGGCCGGCCAAGCCTTACCGGTCCAAGGCAACGAGGCGCCATGAAATTTGACCTCGACATCATCGTCGTCACGCACGACAGCGGGGCGGTGCTGCAGGTGTTCCTGGACAGCGTTCCTGACTTCGTCAGCGTCATCGTCGCTGACAATGCGAGTACGGACGACACCGTTGCGGTGGCGCGCGCCGCGGGGGCGAAGGTCGTCGAGATCGGTGAGAATGTCGGCTATGGCTGTGCGTGCAACATCGGGGCGGCTGCCAGCGACGCTACCTTCCTCATGTTCGCCAATCCCGACATGCGCTTCGAACCAGGCGCGATCGAGGCTTTTGTCGCAGCCGCGGCGGCATTTCCCAACGCCGCCTTCAATCCGCGCATCTATTCGGGCTCACGGCGGAGGTTCCGGAAATGGTCGCGACTGCTGCCGGCATCTCAATGCTGGCGCGGCTCCCCCCCGGATGGTGACTGCGTGATCCCGGTGTTGCACGGTTCGTGCATCTTCATGCGCCACGACCATTTCGAGATGGTGGGCGGCTTCGATCCGAGGATCTTCCTGTTCCACGAAGACGACGATCTCAGCGTGAGACTGCGGGAGGCGGGTGTCGAACTGCGCCTGGCCGCCGGCGCCATGGTCGACCATGCCGAGGGCAATTCGAGCCTGCGGTCGTCTCGCTCGGGCCGGATCAAGGGCGAGGCCATGGGGCGATCCCTCGTCTATGTCATGAACAAGCATCGTCTGCGGCTCGATCTGCCGGCCGAGCGCCACCGGGCATGGCTGAAGCTGCTGTCCCCGCATGTGCTGCTCAATGGCGCGCGGCGCGAGAAACTGCTCGGCTTCCTGCATGGGCTGAGCGGCGGTCCGATGGACCAGATCGGGAAATAGCAATGAAGCCGCAGTCCGGCGCACCCTGGCGCGAGCAACATTCGCTGTCCCGCTGGCTGTGGGCGGCGTTGCGCCGCATTGCGCGCCCGGGCGGCTGGCAGTCGGCGCGCGCGGCAACGCGCGGCCTGCATGATTGGCACGTCGACAACGCGTTGGGCAGGTATCCGGCGAAGGATTTCGTGCCGATTGCCTCGGCGCCGCCGCCGCCCACCGACGTTCGGCTGATCGCCTACTACCTGCCGCAGTTCCACCCCATCCCGGAGAACGATGAATGGTGGGGCAAAGGCTTCACCGAATGGCGCAACGTCGCCCGCGCCTTTCCCGTCTACAAGGGGCATTACCAGCCTCGGCTTCCCGGTGAGCTGGGCTACTACGACCTGCGCTTGCCGGAGGTGATGCGCCGGCAGGTGGAACTCGCCAAGCTTTACGGCATCTCGGCCTTCTGCTTCCATTTCTACTGGTTCGGTGGAAAGCGGCTGCTCGAAAGGCCGCTGGATCATTTCCTCCAGGCTTCCGAACTCGATTTGCCGTTTTGCCTGTGCTGGGCCAATGAAAGCTGGTCGCGCAGGTGGACGGGACGCGAGCAGGACGTGCTCATGGCTCAGCGACATTCGCCTGAAGACGACATCGCCGTCATCCGCGACCTGGACAAATATTTCCGCGACCCCCGCTATCTCAGGATCGACGGCAAGCCGGTCCTGACGATCTACCGCGCCGGGCTGTTCCCGGATCTTGCGGGCACCGTGGCGCGTTGGCGTGCCGAAATGGAGCGGATGGGCTACCCCGGCATCTATCTGGTTGCGACCAACGCGTTCGATTTCTCCGGTCACGCCGGTCACGGCTTGGATGCCTTGTCGGAATTTCCGCCGCATGGCGTCAGCACGCCCAACATAGAGGGGCAGCTTGCCGTCTCGCCTGCCCGGACAGGCGGCCGCATCCGCAGCTACGGCGACGTGGTGGCGGCGGAGACCGCCAAGGGGACGTCAACGGGAGTGGTTCATCCGGGCGTCATGCCCGCCTGGGACAACAGCGCGCGGCGCCCGACCTCGGCCCAGATCTATGACGGGTCGACCCCAGATCTGTTCCAGGGCTGGCTCGCCCATGCCATGCGTCGCGCAGCTGCGAACCCCGCCGGTGAAAGGCTGGTTTTCGTCAATGCGTGGAACGAATGGGGCGAAGGAGCCTATCTGGAGCCCGACCTGCGATATGGCTATGCCTATCTCGAGGCCTGCGCATCCGCCATCAGGGACTATGCCAAATAGCGGGAGCCTGTCGGGATATGGATCCCCCTGCGAGCCTGGCCAATCGGCGGCAACGACGCGCGATTGTTGCCGCGCGAGTGCCCGTGTATCATCGCGACCGCCGGTTGTCGAACGCCGCATTCCGCGGGCCGGCTTGGAGGAAACGGCCATGTTACGTGCAATCACGCTTGCATTTGCCTTGTCAATTTTCCCCGCCACCGCCTTTGCCAGTTCCTGTCCGACCATCATGGCTGCAATAGATGCGGCGCTGCCGTCGGCGAAGCTCGCCGAGGCCGACATGACGAAGGTCAAGGAACTGCGCGCCCAGGGCGAATCCCTGCACCAGTCCGGCGACCACGCCGGGTCGGAAGCAGCCCTCAACGAAGCCAAGAAGCTGCTGGGCATCTAAGCATCCTGAGCTTGTTCCAGTAATCGCGCTGCGGTTCGACCGGGCGAGTCTCGGTCGAGCCCAGATTGCCGTCGGCGTGCGGACAGGCGCCGCCCGTTGCGGGTCAGGGTGCCTGGATTTCAGGGGGAATGGCGGAGAAGGAGGGATTCGAACCCCCGATACCCTTGCGAGTATGCCGCATTTCGAGTGCGGTGCTTTCAACCACTCAGCCACTTCTCCGCAGCGTGGTCGGCCTTGCCGGCGCGGCGCACTAGATAACGACTGATCGCCGATCACACAAGGCCAAATCTGCGTTTCGTTGCGGCATCTTTCACCACCGCGACGAGTCATGCTTCGGAAGCCGTTTCGTTGCCTCCACTTATGGTGACGGCCGGCCGTAAGGCGGCCGCGCTCGATCGTCATCAGTGCACCCGCATGCGGATGGCACCGCACATGCTGGAGACGCGACCGCCGCGGGTGGCCTGGCGCGCGAACGCGCTTTTGCCGTCGTTTGCCTTGACTTCGCGACAACCATCGGTTACGGGACGCCTGCATTCGGCGTGGAGGGTTCTCTGCGCCGCTTGTTTTTTGAACCCGTAACGACTGACAAAAAGACGGCCCGGACCACCCAGTGATCCAACAAGGCCGACCGAACAGCGAAAGGCATAAAATGTTCGCAGTCATCAAAACGGGCGGCAAGCAGTACCGCGTCGCCGCCAATGATGTGATCAAGATCGAGAAGGTCGCCGGTGTCGCCGGTGAGACCGTTGAATTCGTCGAAGTTCTCGCCGTCGGCGAGGGCGACAAGGCCGAGATCGGCGCGCCCTTCGTGGCCGGCGCCGTGGTCACGGCGGAAGTGGTCGAGCAGGGCCGCGCTCCGACCGTCATCGCCTTCAAGAAGCGTCGTCGCCAGAACTCGCGCCGTGCGCGCGGCAACCGCCAGCATTACACCGCGGTCCGGATCGCGGAGATCCTGACGGGCGGTGCCAAGCCTTCGAAGAAGGCGGCGGCCAAGACCGAAGCCGCGGCTGAAGAAGCCGCCGAGAAGCCCGCGAAGAAGGCAGCGCCGAAAAAGGCTGCAGCCGTCGCGGAATCAGAGTAATAGAGCGACTGAAGGAGTACACCAATGGCACATAAGAAAGCTGGCGGTTCGTCGCGCAACGGTCGCGATTCTGAGTCGAAGCGCCTTGGCGTGAAGAAGTTCGGCGGCGAAGCCGTGATTGCGGGCAACATCATCATTCGTCAACGCGGCACCACCTGGCATCCCGGCGCCAACGTCGGCATGGGCAAGGATCATACCCTTTTTGCTCTGGAAGCTGGTGCCGTGTCGTTTGCCAAGAAAGCCAACGGCCGAACCTACGTGTCGGTAAACCCGATGCCGAAGGCCGCGGAGTAGCCGGTTCCGCACTACAACACCGGCGCCCCATCTCGGGAACCGGTGTCTGGCCAAGCCAGGAAAAGGATCAGGGGAGATGGGTCGCCATCTCCCCTTTTTCTTTTGCCTGGAGGATTGAAATGGTTGCCGAGAAGGAAGATTTCGAAGACGAAAGGCTGTCGATCGACTGCCCCATATTGCTGACGGAGCGGCTCGTCCTGCGTCCGCCGCACGAGGACGATATCCCCGAACTGGTGCAGCTCGCCGACAATCGCCACGTCGCCGAAATGCTGTCGCGCATGCCGCACCCCTATGGCGAGGCCGAGGCGCGCGCGTTCCTGTCTATGGCGCGGGCCAAGCGTGGCGGCGGCGTCGTCTATGCGATCACCCTCGCCGACAGCGGCGCCTTCGTCGGCTCGGCCGGCCTCAATGCCACCGACCGTGGCCTCGAACTCGGCTACTGGATCGGCGAGCCCTACTGGAAGCGCGGCTATGCCACGGAAGCCGCGCATGCGCTGGTCGATCTCGCCTTCCGCGCGACCGACGCCAACGTGCTCAACGTTTCGTGCCGGGTCATCAACCCGGCGTCGCGGCGGGTCATCCACAAGTGCGGCTTCCAGTATGCCGGCCAGGGCATGCTGAATTCGATCGTCGCCGGCCAGGTGCCGGTCGAGCGCTACCGGCTCGACCGCAAGACTTGGGCGAGCCTGAGGTCGTGGGCGCGCTTCTGAGGGGGCTCAGTTCAGCTCGACCCATACCGGCTGGTGGTCGGAGCCGTCCGCGTCGGTGTCGATGCGGACGGATTTGACCTTCGCCGCAAGGTCGGCCTGGACGAAGGCGTAGTCGATGAGGCGGGATTTTTCCGGATGGGTCGCGTCGGTCCAGGAGACCGATCCGTCCGGGACGCCGCCAGCCAGGGCATAGGCGTCGACAGGGTGATGGGCGACGATCTGGGGGCCTTCGACCGGGTCGGGCACGCCGGTCATCACAAGGTGCTCGGGCGAGCCGGGCACCATGTTGAAGTCGCCCATGAGCACGAATTCCTCGGGGCAGGGGAGCTCGGGGAATCCGTATTCGGCGGCACCGGTGATGGCGCCGCCTTCCATCACGTAAGCGTAGGCCCGCTCCTTGAGGTGGCGGATCTGCAGGGTCCGTTCCTCCTGACTGACATGGTCGACATGCACCGAATAGACACGCAGGGGACCGGAAGGCGCCATGACGAGCGCCTCGAGTGCCGCGCGCTGCAGGTTGCCGCGGCTGATGCGCCGGCTGCGCGGCAGAAGCAGGTTGCGCGACGCCACGATCGGCCAGCGCGACAGTACCATGTTGCCGAACTGCAGGCGCTTGTTGGCCGGCTTGCCATCGTCGCCGACCATGCCGAAGTCGATGTCCATGGCGGCGCCGTAGACATGGAAGTAGTCGGGCAGCAGCCGTGCCAGCCCTTCGACCATGTCGGCCATGTTGTTGCGCATGAAGTTGCGGGTCACCTCCTGCAGCGCCACGATGTCGGCGCCGTCGACGGCGCGGGCGATGCGCTCGAGGTCGTAGCGCCCGTCGCGGCCGACGCCATATTGGGTGTTGTAGGTGACCAGCTTCATCGACTTCCCCTCATCGCGCGGCAAAGCGTCCGCGCCCAATCCGCTCTCGCCCTTCGCCGCGCCTTGCGCTATGGCAGGTGCGCTGAAACAACCAGATAACAGCAGAAGACGAACAGTCCGATGAAATTTCTCGATCAGGCCAAGGTTTACATCCGCTCCGGCAACGGTGGTGCGGGCGCGGTGTCGTTCCGGCGCGAAAAATTCATCGAGTTCGGCGGTCCCGACGGCGGCGACGGCGGCCGCGGCGGCGACGTCTGGCTGGAGGTGGTCGACGGGCTGAACACGCTGATCGACTATCGCTACCAGCAGCATTTCAAGGCGCAGACCGGCATCCACGGCATGGGCCGCAACATGACCGGCGCCAAGGGCGCCGACATCGTGCTCAAGGTACCCGTCGGCACCCAGGTCTATGAAGAAGACAACGAGACCCTGATCTGCGACCTGACCCAGGTCGGGCAGCGCTTCCTGCTCGCCAAGGGCGGCAATGGCGGCTTCGGCAACCAGCATTTCAAGACCTCGACCAACCAGGCACCGCGTCGCGCCAACCCCGGCCTCGAAGGCCAGGAGATGTGGATCTGGCTCAGGCTCAAGCTGATCGCCGATGCCGGCCTCGTCGGCCTGCCCAATGCCGGCAAGTCGACCTTCCTCGCCTCCGTCACGGCGGCCAAGCCGAAGATCGCCGACTATCCGTTCACCACGCTGCATCCGGGCCTGGGCGTCGCCCGCATCGATGCGCGCGAGTTCGTCATCGCCGATATTCCCGGCCTGATCGAGGGCGCCCACGAGGGCGTCGGCATCGGCGACCGCTTCCTTGGCCATGTCGAGCGCACGCGCGTGCTCTTGCATCTGGTTTCGGCGCAGGAAGAGAACCCGGGCAAGGCCTACAAGGTCGTGCGCGGCGAGCTCGAAGCCTATGGGCACGGCCTGGCCGAGAAGACCGAGATCGTGGCGCTCTCCCAGGTCGACACGCTCGATCCCGATACGCGCAAGAAGAAGGTCGCCTCGCTGAAGCGCGCTGCCGGCCGCGCTCCGATCCTGCTTTCTGCGGTCACCCGCGAGGGCGTCGAGGAGACGTTGCGCGCCCTGATGAGCGTGGTCGAGGAAGCGCGCCAGGCAAGCGGCGACGTCGCCCCCGCCGATGCGCGCTGGATGAAGTAGGCCCGACCGACATGACCATTCCTTCGCTTCGGACCTACAAGCGCATCACCGTCAAGATCGGCTCGGCGCTGCTGGTCGACCGTTCGACCGGCCTCAAGCGTGAATGGCTGGCCTCGATGGCCGACGATATCGCGACGCTCGCCGAGGCCGGCGCGGACGTGCTGGTGGTCTCGTCGGGCGCCATCGCGCTCGGCCGCACAATCTTGGGCCTCGGCAAGCGGGCGCTGAAGCTCGAGGAAAGCCAGGCGGCAGCTGCAGTCGGCCAGATCGAGCTGGCCGGCGCCTGGTCGGATGCGCTCGGCCGCAAGGGACTGAAGTCGGGCCAGATCCTGGTGACGCTCGGCGACACCGAGGAGCGCCGCCGCTACCTCAATGCGCGGGCAACCATCTCGACGCTGCTCAAGATGAAGGCCGTGCCCGTCATCAACGAGAACGATACGGTCGCCACCACCGAAATCCGCTACGGCGACAACGACCGTCTGGCCGCCCGCATGGCGACCATGATGGGCGCCGACCTTCTGGTGCTGCTGTCCGACATCGACGGGCTCTATACCGCCCCGCCGGCGCATGACCCGAACGCGAGGTTCATTCCCGTCGTCGACCGCATCACGCCCGACATCGAGGCGATGGCAGGCGCTGCCGCCTCCGAGCTGTCGCGTGGCGGCATGCGCACCAAGCTCGACGCCGGCAAGATCGCGACCGCGTCGGGCACGGCGATGATCATCACGGCGGGCACCAGGCTGTCGCCGCTGATGGCGATCGAGCGCGGCGAGCGCGCCACCTATTTCCGCCCGAGCGGCAATCCGGTGAAGGGCTACAAGACCTGGATCGCCGGCCAGCTCGAACCTGCCGGGCGGCTCACCGTCGATGCTGGTGCGGTGGGCGCACTGCTCTCGGGCAAGTCGCTGCTGCCTGCGGGCGTTAGGCTCGTCAGCGGCAATTTCTCGCGCGGCGACACGGTGGCGATCCTGTCGCCCGAGGGGCGCGAGATCGCGCGCGGGCTGGTTGCCTATGACGCTGCGGATGCCGTAAGGATCGCAGGGCTGAAGTCGACCGAGATCGAGACCGTGCTCGGCTATGAAGCGCGTTCGGCGATGATCCATCGCGACGACCTGGTGGTGAGCCATGCGGACGCGGTGCCGGCGCAGGCGGAAGGGTGAGGACATGCTGAAGGCGCACGAGAGCCAGGACACGGCGCGGCTGATGGCCGAGATCGGCCGCAAGGCCCGGGCTGCCGCGCGCCCACTCGCCACAGCCAGCGCCGAGCGCAAGCACGCCGCCCTGATCGGCATGGCCGACGCCATCCTGCGCCGCGAGCACGAGATTCTCGACGCCAACGCCATCGATGTGAAGAACGGCGAGGAGGCTGGCCTCAGCGGCTCCTTCATGGACCGTCTGAAGCTCACGCCCGGTCGCATCCGCGACATGGCCGACGGCATTCGCGCGATCGCCGACCTCAGGGATCCGGTCGGCGAGACCATCGCCGAATGGGATCGTCCCAACGGGCTGCATATCGAGCGCGTGCGCACGCCGCTCGGCGTCATCGGCGTGATCTACGAGAGCCGCCCCAACGTGACCGCTGATGCCGGCGCGCTGTGCCTCAAGGCCGGCAATGCGGTGATCCTGCGCGGCGGGTCGGACTCGCTCAATTCGTCGCTGGCGATCCATTCCTGCCTGGTCGAGGGCCTGAAGTCGGCGAACCTGCCGGAGGATGCGATCCAGCTGGTTCCTGTGACCGATCGCGCCGCCGTCGGCGAGATGCTCAAGGGGCTCACGGGCAACATCGACGTGATCGTGCCGCGCGGCGGCAAGAGCCTGGTCGAGCGCGTGCAGACCGAGGCGCGCGTGCCTGTATTCGCCCATCTCGAGGGCATCTGCCATCTCTACATCGACAAGTCGGCCAAGCTCGACATGGCGGTGGCGATCGCGGTCAACGCCAAGATGCGCCGGACCGGCATCTGCGGTGCGGCCGAGACGCTGCTGGTCGACCGTGCCGTGGCCTCGACCCATCTCGTGCCGGTGCTCGAGGCCCTGCGTGCGGCAGGGTGCGAAATCCACGCCGACGCGGACGTGCTGGCGGCGTTCGCCGACGCAAAGCCCGCGACCGAGGCGGACTGGTCGACCGAATATCTCGATGCCATCATCTCGGCCAAGCTGGTCGACGGCATCTCGGGCGCCATCGAGCATATCGAGACGTTCTCCTCGCACCACACCGAGGCCATCGTCGCCGAGGACGCCAAGGCGGTGGAGCGCTTCTTCAACGAGATCGACTCGGCGATCCTGCTGCATAACGCCTCGACGCAGTTCGCCGATGGCGGTGAGTTCGGCATGGGTGCGGAGATCGGCATCGCTACCGGCAAGATGCACGCGCGCGGGCCGGTCGGCGTCGAGCAGCTGACGTCGTTCAAGTACCGCGTGCGCGGCAACGGCCAGCTCCGGCCGTGACGGGAAGCATCGGGTCGGTGTGACGGCTTTGCGCGCAATCACCCCCCTCTGCCCTGCCGGGCATCTCCCCCTCAAGGGGAGGGCAATCGCCTATGGATGTTTGGATAGGCTGTGGTGGCCGGATACCCCCACCCCTAGCCCGTCCCCACAAGGGGGAGGGGGACTTTACGGCACGCCCGTCCGGCGACAATCTTCGATGATCTTAGCCGACACGATGGCGAACAAATCCCCCTCCCCCTTGTGGCGAGGGGCTAGGGGTGGGGGTGCCTAGCGCTATGCTCTCCCCTTCCAGTCCGCCAGTTCCCCAGAAATACCTGCGCATGCCGCATGCGATGAAGGGCATGCAGGTCGGGCTGTTCGGCGGGTCGTTCAATCCGCCGCACGCGGGCCATGGTCTCGTCGCCGAGATCGCCATGCGGCGGCTGCAGCTCGACCAGCTGTGGTGGATGGTCACCCCCGGCAACCCGCTGAAGAGCACGCGGGAGCTCGCGCCGCTCGCCAGGCGCATCGAGTTGTCGGAGCAGGTGGCCAAGGATCCGCGCGTCAAGGTCACGGCCTTCGAGGCGAGCCATCACGTGCGCTACACCGCCGACACGCTGGCCCTGATCAAGGCGCGCAATCCGGGCGTCGATTTCGTCTGGATCATGGGTGCCGACAACCTGCGTGACTTCCACCACTGGCAGCGCTGGCGGCAGATCGTCATGACGTTTCCGATTGCGGTCATCGACCGGCCGGGGGCGACGCTGTCCTTCCTGTCGTCGGTCGTCGCCAAGACCTTCGACTATGCGCGCGTCGACGAGGGCGATGCACCACGCCTGGCGCGGATGAAGGCCCCTTCATGGACCTTCATCCACGGGCCGCGTTCGCTGCTGTCGTCGACGGCACTGAGGAACGGTTCGGCCAAGCAAAAGCCTAGCTCTTGAGCGGAATCCAGAGCTCGTAGCCGCCATTGCCGGTCACCGGGTCGAAACTCTCGGGATAGAGTTCGAAATTGGGGCCGTCGGCGGCCTGATGTCCCGATGTCGGCAGCCACTTGCTCCACACCGTGTTGGTGATGCGGCGGATCATCGAGATGTGTTCGGTGGTGGCGAATACGGCATAGCGTTGTGGCGGGATGCGCAGGCGGCTGAATTCCGGCGTCAGCTCCGAGAAATCGGACACCTCGACACCGGCTATGTACTCGAAGCTGTCGTCGTCGAAGTTGCAACAGATGCCATAGCCGGTCATGCCCTTCTGTCCCGGCACGTTACCGAAATGCGGTCCGAAGCGCTGCCAGAGCGAGGGGATGGTGTGGCTGGTCTCGCTGGTGTAGCGCTCGCCGAAGCCGGCGACGAGCAGCGCGTCGCGGTCGACGAAGCGCGGCTGGGCGAGATTGTCGACAAAGGATTCGTCCATCTTGATGGGCTCCATGATCAAAGGCTGGGGCACGGCGCCGTTCGCGCGTACCTCTTCGGGCGTGAGCCCGAAGCGGTCGCGGAAGGCCCGGGTGAACGCCTCATGCGAGCCGTAGCCGGCGTCGAGCGCGACCGCCAGGATGTCGGGCGCGCCATCGGCAAGCATGCCGGCCGCCCGCGTCAGGCGGCGGGCACGGACATAACCCATGACCGAGTGGCCGGTGGCGGCACCGAAGGCGCGGGACATGTGGAAGCGCGAGACCCCGCCTATGGCGGCGACCTCGTCGAGCCCGATGTCCCCGGCATAGTGGCTCTCGATGAACCAGATGGCTTTTTGAACGGGGGTCATTGGTGTTTCCGGCATGAGGACGCCCCTGATATGCCTGCTGGCGGGACGTCCCGTTTGATCGTGATTGCTGCTCAGCGCTTTTTTGCGCCGCTGTCGATGGAGAAAAACGCTATCCGCCCGCTTTTGATCCAGTCCGCTCTATTGGCCAAGCCAGGGCGGTCCATGTCGCAATTGCGGCTGCGCAAGGGCTACTGGCAGGCGAAACTCGCCGGATGGATCAGCAGGACGATGTGACAGCTGCGGACGAAGAGGGCGAGCGGACGCCGGCAATCGCGGTCGCCGGCGTGATCGCGGCGATGGCGCTGGTCGCCGTCGGCAACGGCCTGATGTTCGGCTACATCCCCGTCAGCCTCGGTGCGGCGGGCTACGCTCCGACCTGGGCCGGCTCCATTCTCACAGGCCTTTCCGCCGGCGGGCTCGCCGGCTGCCTGCTCACCGGCACGCTGGTGCGCCGGGTCGGCCATGCCCGCGCCTATCTGGTGTTCTCGGCCCTGATCGTGCTGTCCAACGCGGTGATCGGCGCCGGCACCTATCCGCTCGTCTGGATCGGCGCGCGGGCGCTCTACGGCTTCGCCATCTGCGGCATGTTCATCGTCGCCCAGAGCTGGCTCAACGATGCCGTGGGCAACGACATACGCGGGCGGGTCATGGCGATCTTCTACGTCGCCTATGTCGTCGGCCTGGGCGGCGGCTCGTTCCTTTTGCGTTTCGTCGACATTTCCAATGCCGAAGCACCGCTGCTCGGCATCGCCTTCAATGCGATCTCGATCCTGCCGGTCGGGCTAACGCGCCTGCGCCAGCCGCCGGCGCCGCGGGCTGCCTCCGTGGCCCTGGCCCGCGCCTGGCGCATCTCGCCCGTCGGTGTCGCCGGCATGCTGGCGGTGGGCGGCCTGTCGATGATGATCGCCGGCTTTGCCCCCATCCACGCGACGGCTATCGGGCTCGACCAGCAGGAGGTGGCGACGCTGTTGTTTGCCATGCCGCTGGGCACGTTGTTGTTCCAGATCCCCTTCGGCTGGATCTCCGACCGCACCGACCGTCGATTCGTGCTGGTGGCGGCCAGCCTGCTCGTGGTCGTCGCAGGCCTCGCGGCAAGCCGCTTCGACGGCAGTGCCCTGCCGATCATGGTCGCGATCTACATCGTCTGGAGCGGTGCGAGCGAGTCGATCTATTCGCTCGCCAATGCGCATGCCTCCGACCGCGCCAGCAAGGACGACCTGGTGGCGCTGTCGAGCAGCATGCTGTTTGCCTGGTCGCTGTCGGGTTTCGTGGTTCCCGGCATCGGCACGCTGCTGACGGCCGTCTACGGCACCCAGGCGTTCATGTATGTGGCGATCGTCATTGCCGCCGCCTACTCCGCCTTCGTGCTCTGGCGCCTGCGTACGAGCCGCGCAGTGCCGGCGGGCGAGACGGGCGCGTTTTCGCCCATGGCGGCGCAGGTGCCCCCGTCCATCGACCCTTAGCCGGCGTTGCGGGTGGGATCCGATGTCGCGTAATGAGGCCGCATGTCGGCCTCTGTCTTGAAACTGTCGCCCAACTCTGCCTATCTAAATGGTGTCGCCCTGAGTCCGGGGTGATTTGGTTGTTCTTGTCGGAAAGGAAAGACACTGAGAACAGCACTGCGGAAGAAGGCGGAAATCCTGCCTTCGCCGGCCGGGATAAGCGAGATTGACGCTGTCTCCCGTGCCCTCAAGACGGTCCTTGACAGTCTGGAAGACTCCAAGGCCGAAAACATCGTCTCCATCGACATTCAGGGCAAGTCCAGCCTGGGCGACTACATGGTCGTTGCCTCGGGCCGGTCGCACCGTCACGTCGCGGCGGTCTCCGACCACCTGCTCAAGGCGCTCAAGGATGCCGGCTTCGGCAATGCGCGCGTCGAGGGCTTGTCCGGCGCCGACTGGGTGCTCGTCGACACAGGCGATGTGATCGTCCACGTCTTCCGTCCCGAAATCCGTGAGTTCTACAACATCGAAAAGATGTGGCAGGCGCCGGATCTCGAGGAAGAAACGGTTCACTGAGCCGTCAAGCGTCGGGGATGAAGGTCTGGATACATGCCGTGGGCCGGATGAAGGCCGGCCCCGAGAAGGAACTCGCCGACCGCTATCTCGACCGCTTTGCCAAGAGCGGCGGGCCGCTTGGCCTCGATTTCGGGGGCGTGACCGAGATCGCCGAGAGCCGGGCGCGCGACGTCGACGAACGCCGCCGCGAGGAAGCCGACAGGCTGAGGTCGCAACTCGGCCCGGGCACGGTGCTGATTCTCCTCGACGAGCGCGGCAAGAACCTGTCGTCCCAGCAATTTTCCGACCGGATCGCCGCGCTCCGCGACAGCGGCCAGCGCGGGCTGATGATCGCCATCGGCGGCCCGGACGGCCATGACGAGGCGCTGCGCAACGATGCCCGGCTGCTGATCTCGTTTGGCGCCGCCACCTGGCCGCACCAGATGGTGCGGATCATGCTCGGCGAGCAGCTCTACCGCGCCTCGACCATCCTTTCGGGGCACCCCTACCACCGCGCATGACCGCTTGCGACAGCCCCCGAGCGCCCGCAAATTCGACAAAATGGCCGGCCAATCGTCGCCTCTCGCGGCAATGCCCGGCGTTATGGTTGATGGTTCGTTAACGATGGCGCCACTAAGGTCGCGAGCTTAAAACCGGATCATCTGATGGCGCGGAAATTTCCCCTGAAGGCGTGGCGCAGGCCATGCCGCGGCGTGCTCGCCGCGGCGCTGATCGGGCTCGCCTCGGGCGCCGCATTGGCGCAGGTCGGCCCGCCCTTGCCGGACCCCGACCGGACGCGGTCGGAACTCGAGGCGGTTGCCCGCGACATCCAGGTGTCTGCCGACCGGCGCGAGAAGCTGTCGGCCGAGATCGCCCAGATGAAGAAGGACTACGCTTCGATCACGGCAGCACTCATCCAATCGGCCAAAACCGAGCGCAAGCTCGCGCAGGACATCGAAGACATCGCCGGCAAGGTCGACGGCCTGAAGGAGCAGGAGTCGGGAATCCGCAATTCGCTCACCCTGCGCCGCGGGGTACTGGCCGAGGTGCTGGGCGCTCTGCAGCGCATGGGGCTCAACCCGCCGCCGGCGATCCTGGTCAAGCCGGAGGACGCACTGTCGTCGGTGCGCAGCGCGATCCTGCTCGGGGCAGTGGTACCGGAACTGCGCTCCGAGACCGAAATCCTGATGGCCGACCTGAAAGAGCTGACGCGCGTGGTCACCTCGATCGAGGCCGAGCGCGACCGCCTCAAGACGGCGATGACCGCGCAGGCGGGCGAGAAGGAGCGCCTCGACCTGCTCCTGGCCGCCAAGGAGCGGCTGCGGGGGGAATCCGAGACCGCGCTCGCCGAGGAGACGAAGAAGGCCGCCGAACTGGCCGCGCGGTCGGAAAGTCTCAAAGATTTGATCGCCGCCCTCGACAAGCAGGCGGCGAGGAAGGCGGCCACCGCCGAGGTCGAGCGCAAGGCTGCCGAGGCGGCCGCCGGAAAGGCCAAAGGGCCGGTCGTGCCTGAGGTGCCAGAGGCCAACCAACTCGTTGCTTCCGCTCCGTTTTCCGTGCTGCAGGGACAAATCGCGCTGCCGGTCACGGGACGCATCAAACGCCGGTTCGGGGCGGACGATGGCAGCGGCGGAACCATGTATGGGGACATGGTTGCGACACAATCGGGCGCCATCGTGACGGCTCCGGCGGATGGAAGTGTTCTTTATGCGGGGCCTTTCCGCTCCTATGGTCAACTCTTGATCCTCAATGCCGGCGACGGCTATCATGTCGTCCTGGCGGGGATGAGCAGAATCAGCGTCGCGCCGGGTCAGTCCGTTCTTGCAGGCGAACCGATCGGTGCGATGGGAGAGGCGAGGGTGGCGAGCACCTCTGCCTCGGGAAATGCGAATGCGACGCCGGAGCTGTACGTAGAGTTCCGCAAGGATGGAAAACCCGTCGATCCGGCCCCGTGGTGGGCGGACCGCACCTCTGGAAGGACGTGAAATGATGCGTAAACTGTCGCTTCTGCTTGCCGGAGCGCTGATGGGTGCCTCAGCGATGAGCCTCGTTTACGGCGCACCCGGTTCGACGGCGAACGCTGCAGGCTCCGAGACCTACCGCCAGCTCGCCATCTTCGGCGACATCTTCGAACGCGTGCGCGGCCAGTACGTGACCCCGCCGGACGAGAAGTCGCTGATCGAGAATGCCATCAACGGCATGCTGACCTCGCTCGACCCGCACTCGTCCTATCTCAACGCCGAAGCCGCCAAGGACATGCGCGTCCAGACCAAGGGCGAGTTTGGCGGCCTCGGCATCGAGGTGACCATGGAGAACGAGCTGGTCAAGGTCATCACCCCGATCGACGACACCCCTGCCGCCAAGGCCGGCGTGCTCGCGGGGGACTACATTTCCAAGATCGACGGCGTGGAAGTTCGCGGCATGACGCTGAACGACGCGGTCGAGAAGATGCGCGGCCTGGTCAACACCTCGATCAAGCTGACGATCCTGCGCGAGGGCGCCGACAAGCCGATCGAGCTGTCGATCAAGCGCGACATCATCAAGGTCAAGGCGGTCAAGTTCCGCGTCGAGAACGACGTCGGCTACATGAAGATCACCTCGTTCACCGAAAAGACCTATGACGACCTGCAGGATGCCATCAAGCAGATCGAGAAGCAGATCCCCGCGGACAAGCTGAAGGGCTTCGTGCTCGACCTGCGCCTCAACCCCGGTGGCCTGCTCGACCAGGCGGTGAGCGTGTCCGACACCTTCCTCGACCGTGGCGAGATCGTCTCGACCCGCGGCCGCGACCCGAAGGACATCACCCGGTTCGACGCGCGCAGCGGCGACGACATCGGCGGCAAGCCGCTGATCGTCCTGGTTAACGGTGGCTCGGCAAGCGCCTCCGAGATCGTCGCGGGTGCGCTGCAGGATCATCGCCGCGCGACCGTCGTAGGCACGCAGTCCTTCGGCAAGGGGTCGGTGCAGACCATCATTCCGCTGGCCGAGAACGGCGCGCTGCGCCTGACCACGGCGCTCTATTACACGCCGTCGGGCAAATCGATCCAGGGCAAGGGCATCACGCCGGACGTCAAGGTCGACCAGCCGCTGCCGGCGGAGTTGCAGGGACGCGACGTGACCCGCGGCGAGTCGGCACTCAAGGGCCACATCAAGGGCGCGGAAGAGAGCGACCAGGGTTCGGGTTCGGCAGCCTACGTGCCGCCGGAGCCCAAGGACGACATCCAGCTCAACTACGCGCTGGACCTGCTTCGCGGCATCAAGACCGATCCGTCCTTCCCGCCCAATCCCGAGAAGGCAGTGATGAACAACCAGTAGGGCCGGCGGCGAAAGGCTGGCCTGCTCGACCGGGCAATGCGATGCTGCCGGGACCGCAAGGTTCCGGCAGTTTGATTCGGGGCCGGCTTCGGCCGCAGGACACGGCGTGGTGCAGATCGACAAGGACATCGACCGTCCGCTCGGGCAGGGGCTGCGTCCGCCTTCCGGTACGCGGCGCGCGCCCGGGCTGCGCAAGAGAGCCGTGGCCGCCGGCCTGGGCGCCGCCGCGGTCGCCGCCGTGTCGGCCATGATAGCGCTGCGCGAGCAGCCGTTTCGCATTCCCGAGACCGCGGCCGTCGTCCAGCCTCAGCCAGCGCCTGTCGCCGCGAAACCTCAAGTGGAAACCAAGCTGCCGGCCGCCGTCCGCAGCGGCGGTCCGGCCATCATCAAGGTGAACCCGCCGGCCGGCGAAAGCGGCGTCGTCGTCATCCGCGATCCGTCTGCGGTCGGGCAGAACCTCAGGATCGCGCACCTCCCCGACCAGGCACTGGTCGAGGACAGCCCGACGGGGCCGCTGCCGGTCCGCGCCGCCGACGGCCGCCGGCCCTTCGACGTCTATGCGCGGGCCTGGTCGGGCGCGCGCGGCGCCAGGATCGCGATCGTCATCGGCGGCCTCGGCCTGTCCCAGACCGGAACGCAGGAGGCGATCGGCAAGCTGCCGCCCGAGATCACGCTTGGCTTCGCGCCGCAGGGCAACAGCCTCGGTCGCTGGATGCAGGCGGCGCGGCGCGAGGGCCACGAGATCGTCATGCAGGTGCCGCTCGAGCCTTTCGATTTTCCCAACGTCAATCCCGGCCGCAACACGCTCAAGGTTGATGCCAGCGCGGACGAAAACCTCGAGAACCTGCGCTGGGTCCTGTCGCGCACGACCAACTACACGGCGGTCATGAACTACATGGGCGCGCGCTACTCGACGAGCCCCGGGGCGATGGGCGTGATGATGGCGGAACTCGGCAAGCGCGGCATAGGCTATCTCGACGACGGCTCGTCGGCGCGCAGCCTGGCGCCCGAGACGGCGCTCAAGAACGGCGTGCCGTTCGCCGCGGGTGATGCGATCATCGACGCCGTGCAGGAGCGTGGCGCGATCCTGGACAGGCTCGACGAATTGGAGCGGACGGCGCGCGCCAAGGGGTTCGCCGTCGGCACCGGCAATGCCTTCGGAGTTACCGTCGACGCCGTGGCAGCGTGGGCCAGCGAAGTGCGCAAGCGCGGCATCGAGATCGTGCCGATCTCTGCCGTCGCCACCGACCCCGAACGAGGATAGCAAGACATGCCGAAGAACAAGGTCGATCCGCGGGACCTGCCCTACCGCCCCTGTGTCGGGATCATGGTGCTGAATGCCCGGGGGCTTGTCTGGGCCGGCCGGCGCATCGCCGAGCCCGACAGCGAACTGGCGAACACCGACCAGCTCTGGCAGATGCCCCAGGGCGGCATCGACAAGGGCGAGGAGCCCTATCCGGCGGCGATGCGCGAACTCTACGAGGAGACCGGCATGCGCAGCGTCTCGCTGCTCGCGGAAGCGCCCGACTGGATCAACTACGATCTGCCGGAACATCTGATCGGGATCGCGTTCAAGGGCAAGTACCGCGGCCAGACGCAGAAATGGTTCGCCTTCCGCTTCGAAGGCGACGAGAACGAGATCGCCATCGATCCGCCTCCCGGCGGCCATTCAGCCGAGTTCGACCGCTGGGCGTGGAAGCCGATGCGCGAGCTGCCGGAGCTGATCGTGCCGTTCAAGCGCAAGGTCTACGAGGAGGTGGTCTCCGCGTTCGGGCACCTCGTGCCATGACGGGCCGCTCGCGCGTCGTTCGCGTAACCGTTTGACGGACAATCGTTCTTCGACGTCTGGGCGGGCGACCAAGCGCCACCCTTGACAAGCGATGCCCGGTCGGCAACCCTTCGGCGATGTGCAATTTCGCTCACATCGGCAGCTTTGCCCTTTTCAGGGTTTGCCCCATCGCGGGATCCTAGCCCCGGCTCGGTCGCCATGCGACGTCCGGGCCTTAGGGGCATTTTCTCCAACGCATAGGATCAATTGCACCTGGCCGCGTCGCGGTCCGGTGTGAACACACATACATCCGCGTTGGCGGATGACCGGTCGCGCGCATTCCCGCAAGCTGCGCCGGCCGGACGAATACATGAGGTCTGCATTGCGCCAGAACATCAAGCAACGCCGCGAGCACAACATCGTGGTGAGCGAAAACGACTACGCCCGGCTGACCGGCCTTGCCGAATCGAGCCTGGACCGCCTGCCCGAGATCGCCGAAGAACTGTTGTCCGAAATGGACCGCGCCAAGGTGACGACGCTCAGCCGCATCCCGGCCACGGTCATCCGCATGGGCTCGAAGGTGACGTTCCGCAGCGGCGACGGCGAGGTCAAGACGGTGACGCTGGTCTATCCCGGCAAGGCCGACATCGCCGAGGGCAGGATTTCGATCCTCACCCCCGTCGGCGCGGCCCTCATCGGCCTGCGCGAAGGCCAGTCGGTCGCCTGGACGTCGCGCGACGGCCGCCGGCTCGAGTTCGAGATCGTCTCCGTCGAGGCGCCGCGCGACGACGCCAACTGAGAGGCTTCCCGATTTCCCGAACGTTGCAGGTGCAGAGCCGATGGCCGCGCCGGTGGAGACGTGTCATGACCCGATGTCAGCTGACGACCAAGGACTTTGCAATCGTCAAGACGATGCTCGACCGCCTGGCCTGGTCCGGCGGTCCGCTCGTCGACCTGTTGCGCCGCAAGCTCGCTTCGGCACAGGTGGTGTTTTCGAATGAAGCCGATCCCGACGTGGTGACGCTGAACAGCCGCGTGATCTTCACCGTCAACGGTGGCGCACGCCACACGCGGGTCGTCACGCAGGGCGCTACGGAGGGGATGGTCGGCCTGACCATGCCGATCACGGTGCCGCGCGGGCTGGCGCTGCTCGGGCTGCGCAAGGGACAGTCGATCGTCGTGGACTGCGGCCGCGGAACAGCCGAGACCATCCATGTCGCCGACATCCTCTACCAGCCAGAGGCGGCGCGGCCTGAGCCGGCCACGCCCGAGCCCGGTGCTGCGATGGCGGGGCGCCGTTTCCCGGTGCTGGTGTTCAGCGCCGACGAGCAGCAGCCACTTGGCGTGCGGCAAAAAATCCGGCACATCTCGGACAGTGGCGACGATCCCGGGCCTTCCGCAGCCTGAGGCCGCGCCGTCCGCGGCGTCGGGTCTGCGGGGTTCGGACATGCGCATGGAGACCGGTGCCATGCGCCTACTGGGGGCGCAATGAGGGTTGTGGTTATCGGCGGCGGCGTGATCGGGGTCACGACCGCCTACTACCTCGCCGAGGCCGGTCACGAGGTGGTCGTCTTCGACCGCCAGAAGGGCCCGGCCCAGGAGACCAGCTACGCCAATGCGGGCGAGATCTCGTCCGGTTACGCATCGCCGCTGGCCGCGCCCGGCGTGCCGCTCAAGGCGCTCAGGTGGCTGTTCACCAAGGACGGCCCGTTCGTCTTCCGCCCGAAATTCGATCCCAAATATTGGCTCTGGCTGGCCCGGATGCTGGGCAACTGCACCGCAGAGCGCTACGCGGCCAACAAGGCGCTGATGATGCCGCTGGCCGAATACAGCCGCGACATGCTGCGCGTGCTGCGCGAGGCGACCGGCATTTCCTACGACGAGGGCAGCCACGGTACGCTGCAGCTGTTTCGTGCCCAGGAACAGTTCGATCGCGCCGCCGCCGACGTTGCGATGCTCGACAGGTTCCAGGTGCCTTACGAAATTCTCGATGCCAATGGCTGCATTGCCGCCGAGCCGGGATTGGCCGGTGCGCGCGACAGGATCGCCGGCGGCCTGCGCCTGCCCGACGACGAGACCGGCGATTGCCGGCTGTTCACCGAACGGCTGGTGGATCTCGCGGCCAAGCGCGGCGTCACCTTCAGGTTCGACAGCCGGATTTTCCATTTCGACATGGAGGGCGGGAAGGTGGTGCGGGCTGTCGCCGCCGGCGGAATGGGCCATGCCGATGCCTTCGTGCTTGCGACCGGCAGCTACACCGAGCGCTTCATGCGCAAGCTGAAGCAGCGCGTGCCGATCTATCCGCTGAAGGGCTATTCGCTGACGGTTCCGGTCGCCGACGAAGGTGCCGCGCCTGCATCGACGGTGATCGACGAGGCCAACAAGATTGCGATCACCCGGCTCGGCCGCCGCATACGGGTCGGCGGACTGGCGGAAATGTCGGGTTTCGACCTGACCCTTCGCGAACAGGCCCGGGTGCAGCTGGAGCGGTCGCTGCGCGAACTGTTCGGGGTCGGCGACCTGCGCGAGGCGAGCTACTGGTGCGGGCTGAGGCCCATGACGCCCGACGGGCCGCCGGTCATCGGCAGGACGAAAATCCCCAATGTCTACGTCAATTCCGGCCACGGCATGCTGGGCTGGACCATGGCCTGCGGCTCGGCCAAGGTCCTGGCCGACCTGATCTCCGGCCGCGAGCCGGAGATCGACGCGAGCGGGCTGGGGCCGCAGCGCTACTGGTTCTGAGGATCAGGCCACCTTTCTCAGCGACCGCGGCGCTTCCGCCGACTGATACATCGAGATGGTGTGGCCGTCGGGATCGGCAATGTCGGCCGACCAGCCGCCCGGCGCGTGACTCACCGGGGTGACGATGGTCACGCCCTTGCCGGCGAGCGTCGACACGACGTCGTCGATGCCGCCGTCGGCGATATCGAAGACGATGATGGGTGAATTGCCGGGGCGCGATTCCATCCTGAAGAAGATCAGGTCGACGCCGTTGACGGTGCTGGCGATGAGCCAGTCGCCTCCAGTCTCCCCGTCGCCGTCCATGCGCTGCACGTCGAGGCCGATGACGTCGCGGTAGAAGGTTTCGGTCCGGTCGATGTCGGAGACGTAGTAGCAGATGTTGCCCAGCTTGCTCTTGCCGAACATGCGTTTACTCCATGGATTGGGTTGCACGCTCCCTTGGTTGCCGTGGCAACCGGTTTTGTGAGGTGCCGATCACGGCAAGATGCCCGTCGGGGTCGTGGCTCGCGAGCAGGGCACCTTGCTGCCGGGCCGCTTCGAGCAGAGAGCGCCTGATGCGGCCGAAGGCGAGGGCGCCTGCAAGCCCCGGCAGTTCCTCGATCGTGCCGCCGCCGAAGGTACGCCAGCGGCGCCTGATCTCGGCGATGCGCTGGCGGAGCGCGGTGTCGGCAAGCCGCTGCAGCCAGGCGATCTCCTGGCGGGTGTGGCCGGTCCGCGCCAGCAGGGCAGTGGTGCGGAGGGAAGCCGGCAGGCCGGCGATATAGGGGCGGGGCAGCAAGCAATCTCCTCACATCGGCGCGGCGCAAAGTTAGCGGATGTGTGCGATTGTCGGAAGAGGCGTCAGACGAACAGCGCCCGCTCGCGCTCCACCGCCTTGGTGATGAAGCCCGCCACGGTCTGGATGCGGCGCAGCGGCCGTACCGACTCGTGGTAGACCAGCCAGTAGGCGCGCCGGATGGGTGCAATCGCCGTCACCGGCACGACCTCCGGAACGGTGCGGGCGATGAAGGTGTGGAGGATACCGATGCCCGCCCCCGAGCGCACGGCCTCGACCTGGCCCAGCGCCGAAGAGATGGAAAAGGCCGATTCCCAGGTCGGGCTGAACTCCGCCGCATAGTCGAGCGAGGGGCTGACGACCAGGTCGGGCACGTAGCCGATCAGCCGGTGATCGGACAGGTCCGTCCGTCCTGCCGGCAGGCCGTTCTGCTCGGCATAGGCGCGCGAGGCGAACAAGCCGAGCGAATAGTCGACCAGCTTCACCGCCACGAGGCGCCCCTCGCTCGGGCGCTCGGTGGTGATGGCGATGTCGGCCTCGCGGCGCGACAGCGAGAATGTGCGGGGCACCGGCACGAGTTGGATCTTGAGGTCGGCGTGCTGGGTGGTCAGCGCCCCCAGCCGCTGCGCCAGGAAGGCGACGCCGAAGCCGTCGGGCGCGCCGATGCGCACCGTGCCGGCCACCTCGTCGCCCTCGCCGGCGATCTCGGCCCGGGCGGTCAGCATGTCGGCTTCCATGCGCTCGGCGATCTCGAGGAAACGCTCGCCCGCAGGCGTCAGCTCGCTGCCGGTGGTCAGGCGCCGGAAGAGCTTGGTCTTCAGCGCTTCCTCGAGGGCGGCGACCCGGCGCGAAACCGTGGCGTGGTTGAGCTCCAGTCGCCGCGCCGCGCCGAGGATCTGGCCGGTGCGCGCGACAGCGAGGAAGATGCGGACGTCGTCCCAGTTCATGCAGCCCCCGTCGACATGGATGCTTCTCCCCCGGTAATGGGTCGGCAAAGTCTACTATGCACGAAATCGCATTCAATGCGACTTAGGGCTATAATTAGCGCACAACGGTTGCGTTTGCCCTCGCGTTGCAAAGGCCGTCGCAAAGCAGGACAATGGGCCACCAACAAGGAAATGGGAGAGAGCAGATGGTCGATTACGGTCATTTCATCGGCGGCAAGCGTGTCGCCGGAACCAGCGGGCGCAAGCAGGACGTGATGCAGCCGATGGACGGCACGGTGCGCGCCACCGTGGCACTTGCCTCGGCGCAGGAATTGCGCGCCGCGGTCGAGAACGCCAAGGCGGCACAGCCGGCCTGGGCGACCACCAATCCGCAGCGCCGCGTCCGCGTGCTGATGCGCTTCCTCGAACTGGTCAACAAGGAATACGACGCCCTCGCCGAACTGCTGGCCCGCGAGCACGGCAAGACCATCGCCGACGCCAAGGGCGACATCCAGCGCGGCCTCGAAGTGGTCGAGGTCTGCATCGGCGCCCCGCACATGATGAAGGGCGAGTTCACCGATGGCGCCGGCCCCGGCATAGACGTCTACTCGATGCGCCAGCCGCTCGGCGTTGTCGCCGGCATCACCCCGTTCAACTTCCCGGCCATGATCCCGCTGTGGAAGATCGCCCCGGCGATCGCCTGCGGCAACGCCTTCATCCTGAAGCCGTCGGAGCGCGATCCGGGCGTGCCGCTGCGCATCGCCGAACTGTTCATCGAAGCCGGCCTGCCCGCGGGCATCCTCAATGTCGTCAACGGCGACAAGGAAGTGGTCGACGCCATTCTCGACGATCCGGACATCAAGGCCATCGGCTTCGTCGGCTCGACACCGATCGCGCACTACATCTATTCGCGCGGCTGCGCGGCCGGCAAGCGCGTGCAGTGCTTCGGCGGCGCCAAGAACCACATGATCATCATGCCCGACGCCGACATGGACCAGACCGTCGACGCGCTGATCGGCGCCGGCTTCGGTTCGGCCGGCGAGCGCTGCATGGCGATCTCGGTCGCCGTTCCGGTCGGCCACGACACCGCCGACAGGCTGATGGAACGCCTGATCCCGCGCGTCGAAAGCCTCAAGGTCGGCCCGTCGACGGATTCCTCGGCCGACTTCGGCCCGGTCGTCACCCGTGAGGCGCTGGAGCGCATCAAGGGGTATGTCGACATCGGCGTGAAGGAAGGTGCCAAGCTCGTCGTCGACGGCCGCGGCTTCAAGATGCAGGGCTACGAGAACGGCTTCTACATGGGTGGCTGCCTGTTCGACAACGTGACGCCGGAAATGCGCATCTACAAGGAAGAGATCTTCGGCCCGGTTCTGTCGGTGGTGCGTGCGCCGACCTACGAGAACGCCATCAAGCTCGCCAACGACCACGAGATGGGCAACGGCGTCGCCATCTTCACCCGCGACGGCGATGCGGCACGCGATTTTGCCTCCCGCGTCCAGGTCGGCATGGTCGGCGTCAACGTGCCGATCCCGGTGCCGATCGCCTACTACACCTTCGGCGGCTGGAAGGCATCGTCCTTCGGCGACCTCAACCAGCACGGCCCGGATGCGTTCCGCTTCTATACCAAGACCAAGACGGTCACCTCGCGCTGGCCGTCGGGCATCAAGGACGGTGCGGAGTTCGTCATCCCGACGATGAACTAGGCCCGACGGGCTCCTTGTTTGCGCGTCCTCGCCGCGATGCGGCTGCGGGCGCGGGGCGAGGCATCAAGGACGGCGACGAGTTCGTCATCCCGACGATGAACTAGACCCCACCACGAACCGAGACCCACCACGAGGTCTTCAAAAGACAACGGCCCGGACGATCGTCCGGGCCGCTTTGCGTGGGGCTTGTTGCGCGTTGGCAAACGCACCATATCGATTCATGTAGGAACGCGATGGCGCGTTCATGGACGACAGACCGGAAACCAGAAAGGAGCGACGCGATGAAGACGTCGGGCCCGGCCTGGAGCGCTCCGGCGCCTTGAGGCTGCCCATGTGCCTCTTCTTTGCCGGATCGCGAAGGCGAAGGAGGTGCCACATGGCACGTTGTTTTTCGTTTCGATGGATGAGGATTGCCGCCGTCGCCCTCGTGGCGATGGTCGGTGTGAACTCGGCCCAAGCGCAATTCGTCTGCAGCGACCACGACGACCTGGTGGCGCGGCTTGCCGAAGCGTTTCAGGAGAAGCGCATCGGCTACGGCCTGGCCGGCGATGCGGCGATCATCGAGGTCTTCGTCGCGGCGAGCGGCACCTGGACGATGCTGATGACCGATGTCAGGGGCCGAAGCTGCATCGTCGCGGCCGGCGACGGTTGGGAAAGCATCGGGGCCGTGACAGTCACCGGGCGCGGGGCATAGGCGCATCGGCC
Source organism: Mesorhizobium sp. CC13 (assembly GCF_039907765.1). Classification (NCBI taxonomy): domain Bacteria; kingdom Pseudomonadati; phylum Pseudomonadota; class Alphaproteobacteria; order Hyphomicrobiales; family Phyllobacteriaceae; genus Mesorhizobium; species Mesorhizobium sp. CC13. Next base: position 94,483 of record NZ_JARDJI010000006.1, read on the forward strand.
TGGCATCGTCGGCGCCACCGCGAACCTGCCCAATGGCGTGTCGGATTGGTCAGCTTTGAATATCGGAGGCTGCCAGGATAAAGTAGTATAATTTACTACAATATGGTGCTGGAATGGACGAGACGATTTCGGCCGCCGATGCAAACCGTGAATTCTTCCGCCTCCTGCGCGAAGTTCGCGACGGCAACAGCTTCCTGGTGACCAGCATGGGCGCCCGGTCGCGCGCATGGTGCCCGCCACCCAACCCGGCCCCTTTCAGAACGCCGCCAAGCAGCTTCTGTTGGATCGATTGCGTCGACAGCCAGTCGTCAGCTCTGGGCGCTGGAAGCGCGAAGAGCTTTACGACGACTGATGAGGCTCGCACTGGACACCAACATCCTGGCCTATGCTGAAGGCGTCGACGGCGCCGCGCGTGCGGCAATCGCAGTCGATCTCCTTGCACGTGTCCCGGAAGATGAAACCGTGGTGCCGGTCCAGGCCCTGGGCGAACTCTTCACCGTACTGGTGCGCAAGGCAGGCAGAAGCCCATCCGTGGCCCCGCGACGCGATCCTGCAATGGCGCGATACGTTTACAGTCGCGGACACCACGGCCGAAGTTCTGCTCAAGGCAGCGGAAGTGGCCACCGATCACCGCCTGAGCATCTGGGATGCCGTCATGCTTGGCGTCGCGTCCAGCGCCGGCTGCCGGCAGCTGCTGTCCGAGGACATGCAGGACGGCTTCACATGGGCAGGGGTGACGGTGGTCAATCCGTTCGCGGATCAACCGAATCCGCTGTTGGCGGCGATGCTCAAGCCTTAGGGTCTAGCCTAGCGCGTCGCGGCCGCCTCGGCATGGCTGCGCAGCATCGACATCAGCCGATCGGCCTCGGCGGCGGCGCCGTCCTCGTCGTGCTCGAGGATCGAGCGGATGAGCGCCACATGATGTTCGGCGGAGGCAGCGAGGCCGGCCTCGCGCTGGTAGCGGAACCAGAATCGGCGGCTGTGGGTTTGCAGCGGGGTTATGAGGCTTGCTGCGAAGTCGTTGTCGGCGGCAAGCGCCAGCGCCTCTCCGATCGCCTTGTCCGCGGCGAGGAAGCCGAGCACGTCGGCTGCGATCACCGCCTTCTGCATGGCGAGTGCCGCTTCATGGAACTGGCTTGCGGCGTCGCGGGTGACGAAACGCGCGGCCGAGCGCGCCAGCACCACCTCGACGCCGCGGCGCGCATCGAGCACGCGAAGCCAGTCGCCGGGGTGCAGGGGCGCGATCGCCAGTCCGGCCCGTGGCCTGATTTCGACCAGCCCTTCCCAGGCAAGACGCTGGATCGCCTCGCGCACCGGCGTGCGGCCGAGGCCCAGCCGATCGATCAGCGTGCCTTCGGTTTCGATGCTGCCTGGGGCCAGCTCGAGGGTCACGATAAGCCGTTCCAGCTCGTGGTGGGCGCGTGTCGCAGCCGGCTCCAGTTTCTCAGGCCTCATGACCGAATCCATTGAAAGGAAAATGATATATATTTGATATATCAGAACCGAATCTCGAGAAACAGCATCGGCCGTCAAATGATATATCACGGATATATCAAGCCGGTAGCCAGTTGGACGGGACGCTGCGCGCGCTGCCGATCGAGGTCGGGCGAGACGGCCTGCCCAGTTCGATCGGCACAGGCCGATGCTGGCGCAAGCCGGGATGGTCGGGGGCACGAGGACGCGGCACAGATCACCGGTCTGTCCAACCTCGACCTATCGTGTCCAAGGCATCAAGCTGGCGGAGGCGCCCCGCGCCGGCAGTGCCCTCATTTCTCGTCGGCCGGCTGCCTAGGGGTTTCGAAGCCAGGTTGCGGCGGCCGGCAGCCCGATGAACATGCCGTCGATCGGAGGCTGGGGAGGCATGACGGAGCGAGCGCGATCCCCATCGACAAGGCGCGATCCGCCTGACCTAGGGTCATAGTAAAATAGTCGTATTCTGGGCACCGGAAGCGGCCGTTATGTCTAGACAATCTTAGGAGGGATATCGGCAAGGCGACGCAAGGAGTTGTTGCGGTCGGGGAGTTCGGCGCTACATTCTTCGACAGTGGCGCGCAAAGTTGCCGGAATCGGCAAGGACATTGCGTTGAGCCAATGATAGGTTCGCGATGGTCCAGAGCCTGGACAGCATAACAACATGGGTGGCCGCAAAGGCCGTCCGACAAGGCGCAACGGTGCTTAAAAATCACGTTGCAATCCAGGCTCGAAACTTTAGGACTAGGGGAAATACGAAAAGGAACGCGGGCATGGCGCGACGTTCCAGGGGAGCTGCATTCATATGCAATATTTCGTCCAGCAGATGGTCAATGGGCTGACGCTGGGGTCTATCTATGGCCTCATCGCCATCGGCTACACGATGGTCTACGGCATCATCGGCATGATCAATTTCGCCCACGGCGACATCTTCATGCTCGGGGCCTTCGTCGCCCTGATCGTGTTCCTGATCCTCACCGCAATGTTCTATTCGGTGCCCGTGGTCGTGGCCCTGCTCATCATGATGGTCGTGGCGATGCTGATGACCAGCCTCTACAACTGGACCATCGAGAAGGTGGCTTACCGGCCGCTGCGCGGTTCGTTCCGGCTGGCGCCGCTGATCACCGCCATCGGCATGTCGATCGCGCTGTCGAACTTCGTGCAGGTGACGCAGGGTCCGCGCAACAAGCCGATCCCGCCGATGGTCAGCCAGGTCTACAATGTCGGCGGCATCTCGATCTCGCTGAAGCAGATCATCATCGTCATCGTCACCGTCTCGCTGCTGGCGCTGTTCTGGTACCTGGTCAACAAGACCTCGCTCGGCCGCGCCCAGCGGGCCTGCGAGCAGGACCGCAAGATGGCAGCGCTCCTCGGCATCGACGTCGACCGCACCATTTCCATCACCTTCATCATGGGCGCTGCCCTTGCCGCCGTCGCCGGCACGCTGTTCCTGATGTACTACGGCGTCGTCGCCTTTTCCGACGGCTTCGTGCCGGGCGTCAAAGCCTTCACCGCAGCCGTTCTGGGCGGCATCGGGTCGTTGCCCGGCGCCATGCTTGGCGGACTGATGATCGGCTTCATCGAAAGCATGTGGTCGGCCTATTTCTCCATCGACTACAAGGACGTCGCGGCGTTCTCGATCCTCGCCATCGTGCTCATCTTCCTCCCCTCCGGCATCCTCGGCCGGCCTGAAGTCGAGAAGGTCTGAGAAACATGGCCAATATCGCCCAAGCCACACGCGAAGACGCCACCACTCCCATCCAGCGCGGCCTTCGCGAGGCGCTCATTGCCGGCGCCATCTCCTTTGGCCTGTTCTTCCTGTTCATCGGCCTCAAGACCGACCAGAACATCCGCAACGAGCTGATCCTCGTCCAGCGCTGGGGCACGCTCGCCGTCATCGTCGGACTGGTGATGCTCGGCCGTTTCGTCATGACGGCCTTCGTCCGTCCGGCCATCGACCGGCGCAAGGCCGAACGCGCCAAGGCGGCACCAGTGGCCGAGGAGGCGGGCTTCGTCCGCAAGAACTTCTCCAAGATCGGTATCGGCGTGCTGCTGGTCTACCCGGTCGTCGTCGTCCTCTTGCTTACGTTGATCAACGGCTCGCTTGCCGGAGGTTTCCAGGGCTCGCTCAAGTGGGTCGACAATTTCGGCATCCAGATCCTGATCTACGTCATGCTGGCCTGGGGCCTGAACATCGTCGTCGGTCTCGCCGGCCTGCTCGACCTGGGCTACGTGGCCTTCTATGCGGTGGGCGCCTATGCCTATGCGCTGCTCGCCACCCAGCTCGGCTGGTCGTTCTGGATCCTGCTGCCGGTTGCCGGCATCATGTCCGCCTTCTGGGGCGTCATGCTGGGCTTCCCGGTGCTGCGCCTGCGCGGCGACTACCTGGCCATCGTGACGCTGGCCTTCGGCGAGATCATCCGCCTGGTGCTGATTAACTGGCGCGAGGTGACCAATGGTGCTGCCGGCGTCTCCGGCATCCCGAAGGTCAGCTTCTTCGGCCTGATGTCGTTCAACGTCTCCGACCCGAACTACATCGCTAAGGTGCTCGGCATCGCCCAGTCCGGCGCCTACTACAAGATCTTCCTCTACTACCTGATCCTTGGACTTGCGCTGCTGACGGCCTTCGTCACCATCCGCCTGCGCCGCATGCCGGTGGGGCGCGCCTGGGAAGCGCTGCGCGAGGACGAGATCGCCTGCCGCTCGCTCGGCATCAACACCACGACGACCAAGCTGACGGCCTTTGCCACCGGTGCCATGTTCGGCGGCTTCGCCGGCTCGTTCTTCGCCGCCCGCCAGGGCTTCGTCAGTCCCGAGTCCTTTGTCTTCATCGAGTCTGCCATCATCCTGGCCATCGTCGTGCTTGGCGGCATGGGCTCGCTGGTGGGCATAGCGGTCGCTGCGGCTGTGATGATCGGCGGCACGGAAATCCTGCGCGAGATGGAGTTCCTGAAGCTCGTCTTCGGTTCCGACTTCACGCCCGAACTCTACCGCATGCTGCTGTTCGGCATGGCCATGGTGGTCGTGATGCTGTGGAAGCCGCGAGGTTTCGTCGGCAGTCGAGAACCCACCGCTTTCCTGCATGAGCGGAAGGCCGTCTCCAGCGCCTTCACCAAGGAAGGTCACGGCTGATGAACGCGAGCGTTTCCATGAACAAGCCGATCCTCGAGGTCGAACATCTGTCGATGAAATTCGGCGGCCTGGTCGCCATCGGCGACCTGTCCTTCGAAGCCAGGCGCGGCGAGATCACCGCGCTGATCGGGCCGAATGGCGCCGGCAAGACCACCGTCTTCAACTGCATCACCGGCTTCTACAAGCCGACCGAGGGCATGATCCGGTTCAACGGCCGCGAGGGCGGGGAATTCCTGCTCGAGCGCATGCCGGACTTCCAGATCACGGCCAAGGCCAAGGTGGCGCGCACGTTCCAGAATATCCGCCTGTTCTCGGGCATGACCCTGCTCGAGAACCTTTTGGTGGCGCAGCACAACAAGCTGATGAAGGCCTCCGGCTACACGGTGATGGGGCTGCTCGGCCTCGGCGGCTACCGCAAGGCCTCGGCCGAGTCGATCGACCTTGCCAAGCACTGGCTGGAGAAGGCCGACTTGATCGATCGTGCCGACGACCCGGCTGGCGACCTTCCCTACGGCGCGCAGCGCCGGCTCGAGATCGCGCGGGCCATGTGCACGGGCCCCGAATTGCTCTGCCTCGACGAACCGGCGGCGGGCCTCAACCCCAAGGAGTCGCTGGCGCTCAACACCCTGCTCAACGACATCAGGGACAATACGGGCACGTCGATCCTGCTCATCGAGCACGACATGTCGGTCGTGATGCAGATCTCCGACCACGTCGTGGTGCTGGAGTATGGCCGCAAGATCTCCGACGGTGATCCGCTTTCCGTCAGGACCGACCCCAAGGTCATCGCCGCCTATCTCGGCGTCGACGACGAGGAGGTCGGCGAGGTGCTGGTCGAGGTCGGCGACGAACAGGTCATCGAGGAACTCGAAGGCGTGCCGGATCCGGCCCACGGCCCCAACACATCCGCTTCGATGATGGCCGGCCCCGTCAGCGAGACCGTCGTCCATACCGACGGCCATGGCGAGACCGTGCCGGTCTCGAAGGCTGCCTCGAAGGCGGCGCAGGTCGAGGCACTGGCCGCGAAATCGGCAAAGCCTGCCGCAGCGACGGCCCCGGCGGCCAAGGCGGCAAAGGCGCCCGTCGCAGGGCTGATGTGGGCGCCGGCGGCGAAACCGGCAAAGGCCGGGAAAGCTGCACCGAAGTCGACGGCTTCGACCAAGGCCGCTGCCGCGCCCACGGCGAAAGCGGTTGAGGCGAAGCCTGCCGCCATGACGGCAAAACCTGTGGCGGTCAAGCCGGCGGCGGCCAAGGAGCCGGTCAAGCCAGCGGCCAAGGCCGCACCGGCTCAAGCTCCGAAGAAGCCAGCTGCAAAGGCCGAAGCGCCGAAGGTTGCTCCCGCACCCAAGGCTACGACAAAGGCCGCTGTGAAGGCCGCGTCGTCAGCCAAGCCCGCGACCGGGCCTGCCAAGGCCGCGCCTGCCGCCAAGCCGGCGGTCAAATCCTCCCCGGCGCCCAAGCCCAGCGCCAAGCCTGCCCCTGTGGCGGCAATGAAGGCGGAATCAAAGGCTCCCGCGAAGCCGGCGGCCAAGCCAGCCAAGGCTGCAGCCGGACCAGTGGCAAAGCCTGCGAAGGCACCGGCCAAGCCGGCGGCAGCCAAGCCAGCCGCCCCCAAGACGATCGCCAACACGCTGCCCGCTCCGCGCGGCGGCGTGGCCGACCGGCTGATCGACATCAAGGGCATCGGTCCGGTGAACGAGAAGAAGCTCAACGAGCACGGCATCTTCCATTTCGACCAGATCGCGTCGTGGAAGAAGGCCGACATTGCGGCGGCCGAGGCCTATCTGGCCTTCGACGGCCGCATCGGGCGGGAAGACTGGGTGGGGCAGGCCAAGGCGCTGGCGCGTGAAGCGGCCAAGCCGGCGAAAGCCAAGCGCGGAGGTGGCAAGTGACGGCGAAGACCTTGCTCGACATCAGGGGCGTCGAGACCTACTACGGCAATATCCGCGCGCTGAACGGCGTCAACGTTTCGGTCAACGAGGGCGAGATCGTCGCGCTCATCGGTGCCAATGGCGCCGGCAAGTCGACCCTGATGATGACCATCTTCGGCAGCCCCAGGGCGCGCCGCGGCACCATCAACTTCGCCGGCACGGACATCACCGAAATGCCGACGCACGAGATCGCCAGGATGCGCATCGCGCAGTCGCCGGAAGGCCGGCGCATCTTCCCGCGCATGACGGTGATGGAAAACCTGCAGATGGGCGCCAGCCTCGACAACCTCAAATATTACAACGAGGACGTCGAGAAGGTGTTCGCCCTGTTCCCGCGGCTCAAGGAGCGCATCGGCCAGCGCGGCGGCACGCTGTCGGGCGGCGAGCAGCAGATGCTGTCGATCGGCCGCGCGCTGATGGCGCGACCGAAGCTGCTTTTGCTGGACGAGCCTTCGCTGGGTCTCGCGCCGCTGATCGTCAAGCAGATCTTCGACGCCATCCGCGAGCTCAACCGCACGCAGGGGCTCACCGTGTTCCTCGTCGAGCAGAACGCCTTCGGCGCGCTCAAGCTCGCCACGCGCGGCTATGTCATGGTCAACGGCGTCGTCACCATGAGCGGCACCGGCAAGGACCTACTCGCCGATCCCGAAGTTCGCGCCGCCTATCTCGAAGGCGGCCGCCACTAGGAGTGAGCATCATGCAGGGCATTCTCTACGAGGAAGCCTCGATCTGGCAGTTCTTCTTCGTCACCTGCCTGCTGGGCGGATGGGCGGCCTGGATGACAGGCCGCGCCTGCGCGCAGACCTGGCGGACCTACGGCAAGCTGGTGCTCTACATCCTCGGGTTGGGCATCGGCGTCCGCTTCATTCACCATGCGCTGTTCGGCGGCACGATGTTTTCGCTGCAATACTATGTCGTCGACACCATCGTGCTGCTCATTTTCGCAACGCTTGGCTATAAATATACGCGCACCAACCAGATGGTGAAGCAATACCATTGGCTTTATGAAAAGGCTTCGCCTCTTTCTTGGAGGCCAAAGTCCTGAGGGGTCACCACGCGCCGATTCGCCATGAATCGGCGTGACAACTGCCGGAAAATCGGCAAACTCACCTTTCTGCGATATGGGTGGGCATCGCATGAAAGAACATCCACGCCCACTCAACAATGGGAGTGTTTCAATGAAAAAATCACTTTTGTCGGCAGTTGCGCTGACCGCGCTCGTGGCGTTCAGCGGCAGCGCATGGGCCGAAATCATCATCGGCGTCGCCGGTCCGATCACCGGCCCCAACGCCGCTTTCGGAGCGCAGCTCCAGAAGGGCGCTGAGCAGGCCGCGGCGGACATCAATGCGGCCGGTGGCATCAATGGCGAGCAGGTCAAGGTCGTCGTCGGCGACGACGTCTCCGACCCGAAGCAGGGCATCTCGGTGGCCAACAAGTTCGTCGCCGATGGCGTGAAGTTCGTGGTCGGCCACTTCAACTCGGGCGTTTCGATCCCGGCCTCGGAAGTCTACGCCGAGAACGGCATCCTCGAGATCACCCCGGCTGCGACCAACCCGAAGTTCACCGAACGCGGCCTGTGGAACACCTTCCGCACCTGCGGCCGTGACGACCAGCAGGGCGGCATCGCCGGCGCCTATCTGGCCGAGAAGTTCAAGGACGCCAAGATCGCCGTCATCCATGACAAGACGCCTTACGGCCAGGGCCTCGCCGACGAAACCAAGAAGGCGATGAACGCCGCCGGCGTCACCGAAGTCATGTATGAAGGCGTCAACATCGGCGACAAGGACTTCTCGGCGCTGATCGCCAAGATGAAGGAAGCCGGCGTCTCGATCATCTACTGGGGCGGCCTCCACACCGAAGCCGGCCTGATCATCCGCCAGTCGGCCGACCAGGGCCTCAAGGCCAAGCTGGTTTCGGGCGACGGCATCGTCTCCAACGAACTCGCCTCGATCGCCGGCGACGCCGTCGAAGGCACGCTCAACACCTTCGGTCCGGACCCGCGCCTGATCCCCGAGAACAAGGACCTGGTCGAGAAGTTCCGCTCGCAGGGTTTCGAGCCGGAAGCCTACACGCTCTATTCCTACGCTGCCATGCAGGTGATCGCCGGTGCGGCCAAGGCCGCCAACTCGGTCGATCCGCAGGAAGTGGCGAAGGCGATGAAGGAGAAGGGTCCGTTCAAGACCGCTCTCGGCGACATCTCCTATGACGAGAAGGGCGATCCGAAGCTGCCCGGCTACGTCATGTACGAGTGGAAGAAGGGTGCGGACGGCAAGTACACCTACGTCCAGCAGCAGTAAGCTCCTACTGCCCTGATTGCGACAATGCCCGGCGCTCTACGCCGGGCATTTTTCATTTGCCGGCGGGCAAGATCAGGCTCCCTGACCCTAGGGAATTTAAATCGGTTTAAGGGTGCGTGTTTTTGGTTGCGCTGCAGCATAATCGCGCTAATCATTCGCCGCCCCTGAAATTCCGGAGCCTGGAGAGTTTACGTGCCGATCAGCAAGATCCTCGTCGCCAACCGATCCGAAATCGCCATCCGCGTGTTCCGCGCGGCGAATGAGCTGGGGCTCAAAACCGTGGCGATCTGGGCGGAAGAGGACAAATACTCGCTGCATCGCTTCAAGGCCGACGAAAGCTACCAGGTCGGCCGCGGTGCCTGGCTTTCCAAGGACATGGGACCGATCGAAAGCTATCTGTCGATCGACGAGATCATGCGCGTCGCCAAGCTGTCCGGGGCCGACGCCATCCATCCCGGCTACGGGCTTTTGTCCGAAAGCCCGGAGTTCGCAGAGGCCTGTGCGGCCAACGGCATCACCTTCATCGGGCCGAAGCCGGAGACGATGCGCCGCCTCGGCAACAAGGTCGCGGCGCGCAACCTCGCCATCGAGGTCGGCGTGCCGGTGGTGCCTGCCACCGAGCCGCTGCCCGACGACATGGAGGTGGTGAAGAAGCTCGCCGCCGAGATCGGCTATCCGGTCATGCTCAAGGCATCCTGGGGCGGCGGCGGCCGCGGCATGCGCGCCATCCGCAGCGAGGCCGACCTCGTCCGCGAGGTGATGGAAGGCAAGCGCGAGGCCAAGGCCGCGTTCGGCAAGGACGAGGTCTATCTCGAGAAGCTGATCGAGCGCGCCCGCCATGTCGAGGTGCAGATCCTCGGCGACACCCACGGCAACGCCGTGCACCTGTTCGAGCGCGATTGCTCGATCCAGCGCCGTAACCAGAAGGTCGTGGAGCGCGCGCCGGCGCCCTATCTGTCCGACGCGCTCCGCCAGGAACTTTGCGGCCATGCGCTGAAGATCGCCCGCGAAACCAGCTACATCGGCGCCGGCACGGTCGAGTTCCTGCAGGACGCCGACACCGGCAAGTTCTACTTCATCGAGGTCAATCCGCGCATCCAGGTCGAGCACACCGTCACCGAGCAGGTGACCGGCATCGACATCGTCAAGGCGCAGATCCACATCCTCGACGGCTTTGCCATCGGCACGCCGGAATCGGGCGTGCCGGCACAGGCCGCCATCAGGCTCAACGGCCACGCGCTGCAGTGCCGCATCACCACCGAGGATCCGGAACAGAACTTCATCCCGGACTATGGCCGCATCACCGCCTATCGCGGCGCCACCGGCTTCGGCATCCGCCTCGACGGCGGCACGGCCTATTCGGGCGCGGTCATCACCCGCTTCTACGATCCGCTGCTCGAGAAGGTCACCGCCTGGGCGCCGACCCCCGACGAGGCGATCGCCCGCATGCACCGGGCGCTGCGCGAGTTCCGCATCCGCGGCGTGGCGACGAACCTCACCTTCCTCGAGGCGATCATCACCCACCCGGCCTTCCGCGACAATTCCTACACGACCAGGTTCATCGACTCGACGCCGGAGCTGTTCGCCCAGGTCAAGCGCCAGGACCGCGCCACCAAGCTGCTCAACTATCTCGCCGACGTGACCGTCAACGGCCATCCCGAGACGCGCGGTCGCGCCATGCCCAATCCGGAGGCCGCGGCGCCCGTCGTGCCGTGGTTCACCGGTTCCATCCCCGACGGCACCAGGCAGAAGCTCGACGATCTCGGGCCCGAGAAGTTCGCGGCCTGGATGCGCGCCCAGAAGCAGGTGCTGATCACCGACACGACGATGCGCGACGGCCACCAGTCGCTGCTGGCCACCCGCATGCGCACGCATGACATCGCCAAGATCGCCGGCACCTATGCGCGGGCATTGCCGCAACTGCTGTCGCTCGAATGCTGGGGCGGTGCCACCTTCGACGTCGCCATGCGCTTCCTCACCGAGGATCCCTGGGAGCGGCTGGACAAGGTGCGCCGCGCCGCGCCCAACATCCTGCTGCAGATGCTTTTGCGCGGCGCCAACGGCGTCGGCTACACCAACTATCCGGACAACGTCGTCCAGCACTTCGTCCGCCAGGCCGCCGCCGGCGGCGTCGACCTCTTCCGCGTCTTCGACTGCCTCAACTGGGTCGAGAACATGCGCGTGTCGATGGACGCCGTGGGCGCCGAGGGCAAGCTCTGCGAGGCGGCGATGTGCTACACCGGCGACATCCTCGACCCGAACCGCGCCAAGTACGACCTGAAATACTATGTCGGGCTCGCCAAGGAACTCGAGGCTGCCGGCGCCCATATCATCGCCGTCAAGGACATGGCCGGCCTGCTCAAGCCGGCCGCGGCGCGGGCGCTGTTCAAGGCGCTGCGCGAAGCCACCGACCTGCCGATCCACTTCCACACGCACGACACCTCGGGCCTCTCGGGTGCCACGGTGCTGGCGGCGGTCGAGAGCGGCGTCGACGCGATCGATGCGGCGATGGACGCCTTCTCCGGCAACACCTCGCAGCCCTGCCTGGGCTCGATCGTCGAGGCGCTGCGCGGTTCGGACCGCGACCCGGGCCTCGATCCCGAATGGATCCGGCGCATCTCGTTCTACTGGGAGGCCGTGCGCAACCAGTATGCTGCCTTCGAGAGCGACCTGAAGGGGCCTGCCTCGGAAGTCTATCTCCACGAGATGCCGGGCGGCCAGTTCACCAACCTCAAGGAGCAGGCGCGCTCGCTCGGCCTCGAAACCCGCTGGCACGAGGTGGCGCAGGCCTATCACGACGTCAACCTGATGTTCGGCGACATCGTCAAGGTCACGCCGTCGTCGAAGGTGGTGGGCGACATGGCGCTGATGATGGTGAGCCAGGAACTCACCGTCGCCGACGTCGAGAATCCGGCCAAGGACATCGCGTTCCCGGACTCCGTCGTGTCGATGCTGCGCGGCGATCTCGGCCAGTCGCCCGGCGGCTGGCCGGCGGCGCTGCAGAAGAAGGCGCTGAAGGGCGAAACGCCGATCGCCGTGCGCCCCGGCTCGCTGCTGAAGCAGGCCGACCTCAAGGCCGGCCGCAAGGACATCGAGGCCAAGCTGGGACGGAAGCTCTCGGAGAGCGAGTTCGCGTCGTGGCTGATGTATCCCAAGGTGTTCACCGACTTCGCCGGTGCCCAGGAGACCTACGGCCCGGTCAGCGTGCTGCCGACGCCGACCTATTTCTACGGCATGGAGCCGGAGGACGAGGTCTTCGTCGACATCGAGAAGGGCAAGACCCTGGTCATCCGCTGCCTCGCCGTCGGCGACGTCGACGAGAAGGGCATGGTCACGGTGTTCTTCGAGCTCAACGGCCAGCCGCGCCGCGTCAAGGTGCCGGACCGGGCCCATGGCGCGTCCGCCTCGAAGGCGCGTCGCAAGGCCGAGGCCGGCAACGACGCCCATGTCGGCGCCCCGATGCCGGGCGTGGTCTCGACGCTCGCCGTCCTGGCCGGCCAGCCGGTCAAGGCCGGTGACGTGCTTTTGTCCATCGAGGCGATGAAGATGGAGACGGCGCTGCATGCCGAGCGCGACGGCACGATCGCCGAGGTGCTGGTGCGCGCCGGCGACCAGATCGACGCCAAGGACCTGCTCGTCGTCTACGGCTGATGCTCGCGCGGTCGGTTGTCAGGCAGGCGCTGACAGCGGCAGGCCTTGCAGGACTTGGGTTCCTCGCCTCACGAAGTGGGGAGAGGTGCCGGGCCCTGAGCTTGTCGAAGGGGCGAGGCGGTGAAAGGGACTTCAAGTTAGGTTCCCATTCCGCCTGACGAAGAGGCGCGCGGGAGCTGCCTCAGCCTGTTTCCAGGGGCTCAGAACAGCCCCTGGCCGGCCTTCGCCTCTTCGGCCACGCTGCGGCGGATGAGGCTCTTGTACATGTAGCCGCGCTGGTCCTTGTAGACGACCGTGCACCAGTTGCAGCCGGTCTCGGCCTCGATCGCCGCATTTGCCGGCACGACGGCGATCACCTTGGCCTCGTCGGCAGGTCCGTCGCGCAGGTTGGCATACTTGACGACCTTCGCCGGCTGCAGGTCGGGCAATGGCCCGTCGGCAGGATTGTCGGTCGCTTGCGTGTCGATCATGCCGGTCGTCTGTTCGAGCATGGCCACTTCCGCTTCGGTCTCGGCCACCTCGACGTCGATCGAGCCGCGCAGCCCTTCGGGCGCCGCCGCGGTCGCCTCGGGCGGCTGGATGGGCTTGGTTTCGAGCAACGGCTCGACGGCGCTCGAGCCACGCTCGTCCGGTCCGGTCGTTGCTGCGGCGTCCAGGCTCTCGAAGCGGGCCGTCACGGCGGACACCGGGGCTGCTGCAAGCCGCGTCGGGTCGGGCTGCTCGCCGGCGGCAGCCGTGCCGCTGGAGACCGTTGGGGCCGGCGAGGGTGCGGGCGCGGGCTTTGCAACGGATACCGATGCCTTCGTGCCGGTTGTCTGCGGCAATTGGGGGTGGGGTACGGCAGCCGTCTGGGTCGGGTCCGGCGTGGGATCGCTCCCGATCATCACGCCGGCAACGACGATTGCAAGCACAGCCACGCTGCCGCCGGCGACGATCTTGGCAAGAAGGGGCGACATGCCGAACTGCGGCACAAGCCGGTGGGCGCGGCGGACGTGATCGCCGACCTGGTCGGAAATTCCGGCAAGCCGGAATGCGGGGGTATTCATGGCACAGGACTCCACAATGGTGCGACCCGGCCACCAGCCGGCATCGACCCCCCAACCCGTAACGGCATGCAAGGTGCTGAACGCGCAAGCGGATGGTGTTGCCTGTCCCCGCCGCAGTTCCTCAGACGTCGCCTACATGCGCTATTCGACGGAATTCGGGCAATCGTTAACTTTTGTTACCGGTCTGGCCCAATGGTTGCGGCGACGCTTGCCTTGACCGGGAATTAAATCGATTTAAGGATTGTCTCCGATGGCGATGCAACTCGCCGGGGGATCGCTCGATCCCTATCACCTTCGAACCCAGGCACGGGCCGCCGGCTGAAGACGATTTCGGTCGCCATGTGCATGTGCTAGGAGCGCGCTCCATGAATGCCTTGAATGCCGATGCCAAACCCGCCTGGGCCCGCTGGGCCGTCGCTGCGGCCTTCTTCATCAACGGTTTCGTCACAGGAAGCTGGGCGCCGCAGATCCCGCTGCTCTTGTCTCGCCTCGCTATCTCCGAGTTCGTGCTTGGCCTGCTGATCCTCGTGTTCGGCCTAGGCGCACTGACGGCGATGCCGTTCTCGGGCTACCTTATGTCGAAGCGGGGCTCGCGGCCGGTAGTCGTCGGCTTTGCCTGGGTCGTGGTATTCGCGCTGCTGCTCGTGGCGCTGGCGCCCAACGTCTGGCTGGCCGCGGTCACCATGTTCATCTTCGGCGGGTCGATCGGCGCCATGGACGTCGCCATGAACGCCAATGCGGTGGCGGTCGAGAAGAAGCTGTCGCGGGCGATCATGTCGTCGTCGCACGGTTTCTGGAGCCTCGGCGGTTTCGTCGGCGGTGGGCTCGGCGGCATCGTGATCCAGAATTTCGGCCATCTCGTCCATGCCGGCATGGTTACGGCCGCGGCCGCGGCCATGACGGCGGTCGCGCTGCGCGGCCTGATCGCGGAAGACAAGCCGGTGGCGCACGAGCACCAGCATTTCCGGCTGCCGCGGATGCCGACCATCTATCTCGTCGGCATCATGGCGCTGTTTTCCATGGTCCCGGAAGGCGCCGTCCTCGACTGGGCGGCGCTCTACCTCAAACAGGAACTGGGGGCCGACATCGCCACGGCCGGCTTCGCTTTCGCCGCCTTTTCGGGGATCATGGCGCTGATGCGCTTCCTCGGCGACGGCGTGCGCAACCGCTTCGGCGCGGTGAACACGCTGCGGGTCTCGGCGCTGCTCGCGGCAACCGGCATGCTGGCCGCGGGTTTCGCACCGAACCCGTGGATCGCCATCGCAGCCTTCGCGATCTGTGGTCTCGGCGTCGCCAACATGGTGCCGATCGCCTTTTCTGCCGCCGGCAACCAGCCCGGCGTGCCGCCTGGCATCGGCATGAGCGTCGTCACGACCATGGGCTATTCCGGCATCCTGGTGGCACCCTCTGCGATCGGCTTCGTCGCCCAGTTCACCGGCTTCGCACCGATCTTCGTGGCCCTGTCGGGGCTGCTGGTCGTCGTCTGCCTGATGGCCGGCCTTGCCCGCCACGCCGACTTCAGGGCGGTGGCTCAGCCGGCTCCGGCCGAATAGAGCTTTCGCTCCTCTCGGTAAGGCTTCGGCGCGAGGCATGCGCAGAATGCATTCGCTCGCCCGCGTCCTACGGCGTCGCGGCTGGCTGGTCACACGCCGTGCCGCCGCGCCATCTTGTCTTGAGGCAATTCCGTACGGAAAACCGCTTCGCCCTGTTCCCGGATCGCCTCGGCTCGAACCGTCAGATCCTTCCCAGCAGCAGCAACACCAGCAGCACGACGAGCAATATGCCGACGATGCCCGACGGTCCGTAGCCCCAGTTGCGGGAGTGCGGCCAGGCGGGCACCGCGCCGATCAGGATGAGGATCAGGATGATGAGGAGCAGGGTGGTGAGGGTCATCTCGTTCTGCCTCGTCTTGTGATTGTGTCGAGGTTGAACGCAAAAGGCCGCCCGGACGTTCCGGGCGGCCTTTTTCTCGGATCCTGTCGGCGTGCCTACTCGGCGGCCTTCGGGAATGCCGTCGCAGGTTCGCCCGCCGCCGGCGCGGCCTGCTCTTCCTGCTTCTTGCCGCGGCGGAACAGCCGGCTGATCCAGCCGCGCTGGCCCGGCTTGCGCTTCTCGCGGGTGAACACCATCAGCATCGCCGGCGTCACCACCAGCGTCAGCACGGTGGCGAAGGACAGGCCGAAGACGATGGCCGAGGACAGCGCGATCCACCACTGGGTCGAGGGCGCGTTGATGGTCGTTTCCTGGTGGAAGATCTCCAGGCCGAGGCCGAAGGCGATCGGCGCCACGCCGAGGATCGCCGACAGTGCCGTCAGCACCACCGGCCGGGCGCGCTCGCGGCAGGTCTGCAGCACGGCGTCGAGCTTGCTCCAGCCTTCGTCGCGCAACCGGTCATAGGTGTCGATCAGCACGATGTTGTTGTTCACCACGACGCCGGCCAGCGCGATCATGCCGATGCCCGACATGACAATCACGAAGGCCTGGCCGGTGAGCAGCATGCCGAGCAGCGCGCCCACCGTCGCCATCACCACGCAGGTCAGCACCAGCACCACGCTGGTGAACTTGTTGAACTGCGCGAGCAGCACGATGAAGATCAGGAAGATCGCCGCGCCGAAGGCGTTGCTCAGGAAGGCGCTGGCTTCGGCGCTGTCCTCGTTGGAGCCGGCCAGCTTCCAGTCGATGCCGGGCTGCGCCATGTCGCCGACGACCTTGCTGACCTCGCCCTGTACTGCCGCGACCTGGAAGCCGGAGGCGACGTTGCCCTGGATGGTGATCGTGCGCTTGCCGTCGATGCGGTTCAGCACGCCGACCGTGGGCTCGGGCTTGCGTGACACGAAGTTCGAGATCGGCACCGAGCCTTGCGGGGTGACGATGCGCAACTGGTCGACCGCCGAGAGCGTGCGGCGGTCTTCCGGCAGGCGCAGCCTGATGTCGACCGCGTCGTCGGCGCCGGCCGGACGATAGTCGGTGAGCTTGAGGCCCGTGGTGACCAGCTGGACCACCGTGCCGACCGCCGTCGGGCTGACGCCGTATTGGGCGGCCTTGGAGCGGTCGACCTCGAGCGCCCAGTCGATGCCGGGCGGAGGCAGGCCGTCGGAGATGTCGATGACGCCGGGCACCTTGGTAACGGCCGCCGCGACCTTCTTGGCGTAGTCGTTGAGCCCGGTCGGGTCGACGGCCGACAGCTGCACCTGGATCGGCTTGCCGCTGGGCGGCCCCGCGTCGGGTACGCGCACTTCGACGTCGACGCCGGGGATGCCGGCCATCACCGTGCGCAGTTCATCGAGGATGACATGCGCCGACTTGCGTTCGCGCCAGTCGATGAACTCGTACTGGATCACGCCGACGACGTCCTCGGGAATGTCCTGGCCGCCGCGCGACTTGCCGGAGCGTGTATAGACCGACTTGATGCCGGGCCAGCCGAGGATCCGGTTCTCGGCCTCGCGCGTGGCGGCGTCCATCTCGTCGAGCGAGAGGTTGCCGCGCGCGTGCACGTAGAGCAGGCCGTAGTCCGGTTCGACCGTCGGGAAGAACTCCACGCCGTTGCCGAACTTGACGTAGGAATAGAAGCCGCCGGCGAGCAGCGCGAGGGTCAGCACGAGCGCCGTGATCGGATAGTGCACGGCCTTCTTGACGACGGCCATGTAGGCGCCGTCCTTGAGGTGTTCCTCATCGTGGACCGGAGCCTTGGCGAAGATCGCTCCGAGCGTCGGCGCGAAGATCAGCGCATAGGCCATCGACGCCGCCAGCGTGACGATCAGGGTGATCGGCAGGTACTTCATGAAGTCGCCGATGATGCCGGGCCAGAACAGCAGCGGCGAGAAGGCGGCGATGCGGGTCATGGTGGCCGCGATCACCGGGCCCGCCATGCGCTTGGCCGCCAGTTCGAACGCTTCCTCCTTGGGCATGCCCTCGGACATGCGGCGTTCGGCGAATTCGGTGACGATGATGGCGTCGTCCACCAGCATGCCGACCGCCAGGATCAGGCTGAACAGCACGATCATGTTGATCGTGTAGCCCATCAGCGCCAGCGCCAGGATGCCCATCAGGAACGATGACGGGATGGCGAGGCCGATGAGCAGCGAGGCCCTGCCCGACAGCGCATAGAGGATGACGATGAAGACCAGGATGACGGCGATCAGCACGTGGTTCTGGAGGTCGGACAGAAGCTGGTTGACGAAGACCGACTTGTCCTGGGTGTAGGTGACCTTCAGCCCCGGCGGGGCGTTCTTCACGAACGCATCCGCGACCGCCTTGGCGCCTTCGATGGTCTCGACGATGTTGGCGCCGATGCGCTTCTTGACCTCGATCGCGATCGCCGGCTTGCCGTCGAGACGGGTGATGGTCTCGGCGTCCTTGAAGGTCGAGCGCACGGTTGCCAGGTCCTGCACGCGCACGACGGCGTTCGGCGTCGCGACGACGGGCAGCCGCGCCACGTCCTCGGGTGTTTCGATCAGGGCCGGCACCTTGACGGCGTATTTGCCTTCGCTGCCTTCGATCGCGCCGGCGGCGACGAGGCTGTTGGACTGACCGATGCCCTGGATCATCTGGTCGAGCTGCAGCCCGTAGGACGACAGCTTGACCGGGTCGATGATCGCTTCGACGAGTTCGTCGCGCGAACCCTGCAGCGTGCCTTCCAGCACGCCGGGCACTTCCTCGATCTGGTCACGCAGCTGCTTGGCCGCGGCAGTCAGCGCGCGTTCAGGCACGTCACCGGAAAGCGTGACGACGAGAACCGGGAATTCCGAGAGGTTGACCTCGTTGACGGTCGGCTCCTCGACGCCCGCCGGCAGGTCGCGCTTGGCGTCCTGCACCTTGTTGCGCGTGTCGATCAGCGCGTCGCCCAGGTCCACCGAGGGGTCGAACTCGACGATGACGTTGGCGCCGCCCTGGTAGGCGTTCGACTTCATCTCCTTGAGCCCTTTCAGGCTCTTGAGCTGCGATTCGACGGGGCGGAGCAACAGCCGTTCGGCGTCCTCAGGGGAGATGCCCTGATAGACGAGGCTCACATACATGATCGGAATGGCGACGTCCGGCTCGGCCTCCTTGGGGACCGCGCGGTACGCGAGCGTACCGGCGATCACCAGGAATATCAGTACCGATAGGGTCAGCCGCGAATTGCGGATCGCAAGCTTGACGATATCCATGGATCACTGGGTCCCGGTTGCGTCTACGACGAGCTTCTTGACCATCGCCTCGTTGGCAGGTTGCGCCTGTACCTCGTCGCCTTCCCTGACCAGGTCCTGGCCGGCGACGATGATCCGTGCGTCGGCCGGAATGCCGCCGAGCAAGAGGCCCTTCTGCGTGTCGTCCACGAGGTCGATCGGGAAGAACACCACCTTCGAGGCGCCATCGACGGCGCGGATCCCGAGATCGCCGTTCTCGCCCAGTGTCACCACCGAACGCGGCAGCATCACGGCATCAACCGGCTTGGCGCGAATGGTGATCTCGGCGGTCATGCCGGCCGGGATCGTGCCGTCGGGATTGGGGATCGCGATCTCGACGGGGAAGGTACGGGTCTGGGCGGTGGCATCGCGGCTGACGTAGCGCAGCTTGCCCTTCACCACGTCGCCGTTGACCAACCGGACCTCGGCTTCGTCGCCGATCTTGATGTAGCGCAGGTCGCGCTCGCTGATCTCGCCCTTGGCGAGAATCGGATCGAGGCTGAGGATGGTGGCGATTTCGGCGCCCTGCATCACCGAGCTGCCGAGCTCGACCTTGACGCGGTCGACGACGCCGTCGAACGGCGCCTTGACCTGGTTGCGCGCGAGTTCGGCTTCGGCCGCCTGCTGCTGGGAAAGCGCGGTCTGGTAGTTCGACCAGGCGCTGTCCGCCTGCAGCTTGGCCACCGAGCCGGTCTTGGTCAGCTTCTGCGCTGCTTCCCATTCGGCCTTGCGCTGGTCGAGCACGGCCTTCGCCGTGTCGACGGCCGCAGCCTTCTCTTCCGCGTCCAGCATCAGGATGAGGTCGCCCTGCTTGATGTGGTCGCCCTGCTTGACGGGCAGTTCTGCAATGATGCCGGCGGCGCGGGTGGCGAGTGTGGCGCGCTTGTCGGCTTCGGTCTGCCCCGACAGGCGGATGGCGCGGGCGTGGTTGATGCGTGGCGGCGCAATCACCGCAACCTGGCGCGGCGGAGCCTTGGGCTGCTCGGCCTGGGCCGGCTTCTGTTCGGGCGCTGTCTGTGCGCTGCCCACCGAGGAGAATTTGCCAGTGCCCATCCAGGCTGCGAAGCCGACGAGCACGACCAAGGCTGCAAGCTTGTGGAACCTAATCTTCGACATTGTCGCTATCCGTTAGGGACGGCTGCGGCTCACCGCCATCTTGCCTGGCACGTCGACCCGATATGGGGGCGCACCACACCGCGTTCAATCCGTCACGGGGGCAGAGTGACGGAAGCGCCGTCTTCTACATCAAATGTGCAACGCAAAATAGTCAGAAAAAGTAATGGAAAGATCATGCTGACAAAACTGGCAGGAGTTGTCAGCACATGGTCGCCGGATTGGCGCGAAACGGCGGTTTCGCGGCCTGGTTGTGCTGTCAGGCCGCCGCCGGCCTGGGCCTCGTTGCCAAAAATTCGCGCACCCGCCGCCCCATCGTCGGGCCGCGCATCGGCTTGTAGCCGTCGTCGAGCTCGCCCGACAGATCGAGCGTAGCCGTCTTGCCCACCGAATCAAAGTTGTCTTCGAGCCAGTCGCTCGCCGCGTCTCGGCCGAGATCGCGCAAGTATTCGAGGAATGCCCATTCGGCGTTTATCTTCGAAGAGGCGGAAAGATCCTTGAAGGCCTCGTCGGCATCGATGCGATGCATGCGGATGTCGCGGAATTCGCCATGCGGCAGGCGTCCGACGGCGATCAGTTCCTTGACGAAGGCGATCGCCCGGAATTCGCGCAGCAGGCCGGCATTGAAGGTGATCTCGTCGATGCGGTTCTGGATCTCGTTGGCGGTCTTAGGCGTTTGCTCGCGCACCACCGGGTTGATCTGGACGAGCAGCACGTCTTCGGTGTCGTTGGCCTTGAAGAAGGGATAGATCGCCGGATTGCCGCCATAGCCACCGTCCCAATAGGGCACGCCCTTGATCTCGACCGCCTGGAATATCTGCGGCAGGCAGGCCGAGGCCATCACCGTGTCGAGATCGATCTCGCCGTCGCTGAAGACGCGCAACTGCCCCGTCTCCACATTGGTCGCCGAGATGAACAGGTCGATCGCCGTGCAGGCGCGGACGTTGCCGAAGTCGATCTCCTCGGCCACGACGTCGCGCAGCGGGTTGAGATTCATCGGATTGGCGAGATAGGGCGAGAACACCCGCGACATGGTGTCGAACCAGATGTAGCCGGGCGTGTTCTCGATCGACCAGTTGCCCCACAGTACGTCCCAGGGCGAGCGCTGCACCGGACTGAAGCGGCCCTTGCGTGCGACTGCCCGCCAGAAATCCTCGAGCTTCCGCCGGGCGCCATCGCGGCCGCCGCGTACCCAGCCGTCGGCAAGGGCGACCGCGTTCATCGCGCCCGCGCTGGTGCCCGACACGGCCCTGATGTCGAGCCTGCCGTCCTCGAGCAGCCGATCGAGCACGCCCCAGGAGAAGGCCCCGTGCGAGCCTCCGCCCTGCAGCGCGATATTGATCGGCTTGGTTTCCTCCGCCTTGCCGTTGCCGTTCATGCGTCCGTCCAGTCTTTTGCTCGATCGACTATTGCGCGGTCCAGCCGCCGTCGACCGAGATGTTCGTGCCGTTGATCTGTGCCGCTGCCGGCGAGGCGAGGAAGACCGCAGTGGCCGCGACCTGCTCGACCGTCACGAATTCCTTGGTCGGCTGGCGGTCCAGCATGACCTCGCGAACGACGGTGTCGCGGTCCATGTCGTGCGCCTTCATCTGGTCGGGAATCTGCGCCTCTACCAGCGGGGTCAGCACGTAGCCCGGGCAGATCGCGTTGCAGGTGATGCTCTCGCGCGCAACTTCCAGCGCCACGGTCTTGGTCAGGCCCATGATGCCGTGCTTGGCCGAGACATAGGCGGACTTGTAGGGCGAGGCGACGAGGCCGTGGGCCGATGCGACGTTGATGATGCGGCCGCCGCCGCTCTTCTTCATCAGCGGGATGGCCGCGGCGATGGTGTGGAAGGCCGAGGTCAGGTTGATGGCAATGATCGCATCCCACTTGTCGATCGGGAACTCCTCGACCGGCGCGACGTGCTGGATGCCGGCGTTGTTGACCAGGATGTCGACCGATCCGAATTCCTTCTCTGCCTTGGCGACCAGGGCGCGGCATTCCGCGGCCTTCGACATGTCGGCCTGGACATAGACGACTTCGGCCTTTTGCTCCCTGGAGAGCTTTTCGGCGAGCGCGTGGTCGGCGGGCGTGTCGGAGAAGGAGTTGATGACCACGTTCATGCCTTGCCTCGCAAATGCCTCGGCGATGGCGAGGCCGATGCCCGAGGTCGAGCCGGTGACGATGGCGGTCTTGCGCGTGCTCATTGGAATTCCTTCCGGGTCGCTTGATGTTGCACTGCAACATATACGTCCTGTGCGGCGCAATAAAAGCACCGCAAGAGCACGCTTTCGTGAAAATCCTTGTGGGGGTGTCCGAAATTCACCGGCCAATTGACATCGTGCTGGGCCTTGGCCACCCATCGCGGCCATGCCGGACATCAGCTATTCCGACCCCCGTCTTGCCGCCGTCTACGATGCGCTCAATCCCGCCGGCGCGGATACGGCCTTCTATCTCGACATGGCGGGAAGCAAACCGAAGGTCATTCTCGACATGGGCTGCGGCACCGGCGCGCTCGCTGTCGAACTTGCGCGGCGCGGCCACGAGGTCACCGGGGCCGACCCGGCCGCCGGCATGATGGCCGTCGCCCGCAGCCGTGCCGGCGGTGACGCGGTGGACTGGATCGAAAGCGACGCGGTGAGCCTGGACGTCCCGACACGCTTCGACCTCGTCTTCATGACCGGGCACGTCTTCCAGGTTTTCCTGACCGACGAGGCGATTGCCGTCGCGCTTCGCAACCTGCACCGGCATCTTGCGCCCAACGGCCGCCTGGTCTTCGAGACCCGCAATCCGGCCTTCCGCGACTGGGAAGGGTGGACGCCTGCCGAAACCGCCTCGGCCGTCGAGGTGGCCGGCATCGGCCGGGTCGAGGCCCACTATGAGGTGACCGCCGTCGATGGCCAGATCGTCCGCTACGAAACCCATTTCGACTTCGGCGGCGGCGACGAGGTCGTGGCTCCGAGCGTCCTGCGGTTCGTCGAGCGGGACCAACTGGCGGCGCTGCTCGCCGAAGCGGGCTTCGCCAGGGTGGAGTGGTACGGCGACTGGGACCGGTCGCCCGTGCTGCGGACCAGCCCCGAACTCATCATTGTCGCCGGCTAGCGTTGCTTGTCACTTGGCGGGCGCGACCAGCTGCGATATTGACATCGCGCACCGCGCGCGCCACCTCAGTCGCGAATGTCTCGAGATAAAAGGCCGTCCATGTCCGGCTACTTTTCTTCCCCCTTTCCCCGTCGCAAGTCGGTTGCCGTCGATGTCGGCGGCGTGAGCGTCGGCGGCTCCGCACCCGTCGTGGTGCAGTCGATGACCAACACCGACACCGCCGACATCGACAAGACGGTCGCCCAGGTGGCGGCGCTGCACCGCGCTGGATCGGAGATCGTGCGCATCACCGTCGACCGCGACGAGAGCGCGGCGGTCGTGCCGCACATCCGCGACCGCCTGGCGCGGGTCGGCATCAACGTGCCGCTCGTCGGCGATTTCCACTATATCGGCCACAAGCTTCTCGCCGATCATCCGGCCTGTGCCGAAGCGCTGGCCAAATACCGCATCAATCCCGGCAATGTCGGCTTCAAGGACAAGAAGGACAAGCAGTTCGCCGACATCGTCGAGATGGCGATCCGCCACGACAAGCCGGTGCGCATCGGCGTCAACTGGGGCTCGCTCGACCAGGAGCTGCTCACCCGGCTGATGGACCAGAACCAGGAGAACGGCTCGCCGCTCACCGCCAACCAGGTGATGCGCGAGGCGATCGTGCAGTCGGCGCTGCTCTCGGCCGATCTCGCCGAAGAGATCGGGCTTTCGCGCGACAAGATCATCCTGTCGGCCAAGGTCAGCCAGGTGCAGGACCTGATCGCGGTCTACACCATGCTGGCCACCCGCTCCGACCATGCGCTGCATCTCGGCCTCACCGAGGCAGGCATGGGCTCCAAGGGCATCGTTGCCTCCTCGGCGGCGATGGGCATCCTCCTGCAGCAGGGCATCGGCGACACCATCCGCATCTCGCTGACGCCGGAGCCCAACGGCGACCGCACCCGCGAGGTGCAGGTGGCGCAGGAACTGCTCCAGACCATGGGCTTCCGCCAGTTCGTGCCGATCGTGGCGGCCTGCCCCGGCTGCGGGCGGACGACGTCGACCGTGTTCCAGGAACTGGCCCAGACCATCCAGGAGGACCTGCGCAAGAACATGCCGGTGTGGCGCGAGAAATATCCGGGCGTCGAGGAGCTCAAGGTCGCGGTCATGGGTTGCATCGTCAACGGCCCCGGCGAATCCAAGCATGCCGACATCGGCATCTCGCTGCCCGGCACCGGCGAAACGCCGTCCGCGCCGGTCTTCATCGACGGCAAGAAGGCGGCCACCCTGCGCGGCCCGTCGATCGCCGCCGACTTCGAGAAGATGGTCGCCGACTACATCGACCAGCGGTTCGGGCGCGGCGGCAGGGCCGCAGCCGAATAGCAATGCGGCGCCTGGCCGGGGCAGGGCTGGCTTGGCTCGTCATGCTGGCGCTCGCCGCGCCCGCACTTGCCGATCCACCGCGTTCGCGCAGGCAGGATCATGTCGCCCGCGTCTGCGACCTGATAGACACCCACGCCCGGCGCCACGACCTGCCGAGCGAGTTCTTCGCCCGGCTGATCTGGAAGGAGAGCCGCTTCGATGCCGGTGCGGTCAGCCCGGCGGGCGCCGAGGGCATCGCCCAGTTCATGCCCGGCACCGCGGCCATGCGCGGTCTGGCCGACCCCTTCCACATCGAGCAGGCCATCCCCGCGTCGGCCCGCTATCTCGGCGAGCTCAAGGCCGGCTTCGGCAATCTCGGCCTGGCTGCGGCAGCCTACAATGCCGGCGAGAACCGCGTCGCGCGCTGGCTCTCCTCCGGCGGCTTCCTGCCGCTCGAGACCGAGGACTACGTGCTCGACATCATGGGTGAGCCCGCCGACAGTTTCTCCGACCGGGCCCATGCCGGCACCAACCGGCCGCTCGATCCGAAGGCGCCTTTCCTGGATGCCTGCCGCAACCTGCCCGTCATCATGGCCGCGACGGTCGCCATGGCCAGCGTGCATGTGAAGCCCTGGAGCATCCAGGTCGCCGGCAATTTCCGCCGCGCCGCGGCCATCAAGCAGTGGCAGCGGCTCAAGGGGCGGTTCCCGGCGCTGGCCGGTTACGACCCCGTGGTCAGCCGCGTCCGCACGCCGATGGGCCGGCGCGGGGTCTATGCGGTGCGCATCGGTGCCGACGATCGCGGCGAGGCGGGCGACATCTGCCGGGAGCTGCGCGGCGCCGGCGGTTCCTGCATCGTCGTGAGGAACCGCTGAGCCTGCTCATGCCACCGATGCCAAGTACCGGTCCGAGGCCAGTCAAGCCGACCGGACGAGCTCGGCACTCTCGCTCAGCCAGGTGCCGATCTTCGCGCCCAGCTTGTCCGGAGACACGGGCTTGGGCAGGTAGTCGTCCATGCCGGCATCGAGGCATTTCTCCCTGTCGCCCTTGAGCGCATGGGCGGTGACGCCGATGATCGGCGTGCGTGTGCCGCCGGCTGCTTCCTCGGTGCGGATAGCGCGTGTCGCCTCGTAGCCGTTCATCTCGGGCATCGAAACGTCCATCAGGATCAGTTTCGGCCTGAAGGTACGGTACATCTCGACCGCCGTGCGGCCGTTGCCGGCGATGCGGTGACTGAGGCCGAGCCCGGAAAGGATCTGGCCGAAGACCAGTTGGTTGACCTCGTTGTCCTCGGCCACCAGCACGTCGAGCGTGCCGCCCTGCAGCGGGGCGGCCGCGGGCGCGGCGAGCGGCGTCTGCACGGGGCCGCGGATGACGGTGAAGGCCGGCTGCGGTTCCTGCCTGGCGGGTTCGCGCCGGAACAGGGTCCGGCCCGTCCGCGCGCGCGCCTTCTGGACGGCGGCGATGACGGTGCCGAGCAGCACGGCCGAGCGCGCCGGCTTGGTGAGGTGGGCGGCGATGCCGAAGTCGAGCACCATGCGGCTGAAGTCGACCTGGTCGACCGAGGTCAGCAGCACGACCGGGATCGACGAGGTGCGACTGTCGGAGGCGATCGCCTTGGCCACGTCGGCGCCGTTCATGCCCGGCATCTGGTAGTCGAGGATGACGCAGTCGACGCTGGCGCCGAGTTGCGCCGCGCGATCGAGGAAGGCCAGCCCCATGGCGCCGCTTTCGGCGGCCGCGCAGTCGAAGCTCCAGCTCCGCAATTGCTCGAGCAGGATCTCGCGGTTGACCGGATTGTCGTCGATCACCAGCACGCGTGCGCCGGTGACGTCGACCGGCACGCCGTCGCCGTCGTCCTGCGCCGCATGGGCGGGCAGCACGGCGGTGAACCAGAACGCCGATCCCTTGCCGAGTTCGCTCTCGACGCCGATATGGCCGCCCATCAGGTCCACCAGGCGGGCCGCGATCGCAAGACCCAGGCCGGTGCCTTCATGGCGCCGGGTCGAGCTGCCGTCGACCTGGGCGAACTTCTCGAACACGCTTTGCAGCTTGTCGGCGGGGATGCCGATGCCGGTATCCTCGACGCGGACCTTGAGCACGACCATGTCGGTCACCAGCTCGCCCGAGACGTCGACCAGGACATGGCCGCGCTCGGTGAACTTGACTGCGTTTCCCACCATGTTGGTGACGATCTGGCGGAAGCGGCCGGCGTCGCCGACGACATGGGTCGGCAGCTGCGGGTCGATGCGGACGATCAGTTCCAGGTTCTTCTCGGCGACGCGCGCCGACATCAGCGTGGCCACGTCCTCGACCGCCTCGCCGATATGGAACGGGGCGACGTCGAGCGTCAGCTGTCCGGCATTGATCTTCGAGAAGTCGAGCACGTCGTTGATGATGGTCAGAAGCGCGTTGCCCGACTTGACGATGACGTCGGTGAAGGTCCTCTGGCGCGGCGTCAGCTCCGTCCGGGCCAGAAGCTCGGCCATGCCGAGCACGCCGTTCATCGGGGTGCGGATCTCGTGGCTCATGTTGGCGAGGAATTCCGACTTGGCGCGGTCTGCGGCTTCGGCCTTGGCCAGTGACGCGCCGCTTTCGGCAAAGGCGCGGCGAATGGCGTGTTCCATCGGCCGGAAAACCCAGACGGCCACGCCACCGATCACCAGGATCATCAGGGCGCTCGCCGTCATCAGCAGCTTGTCGCTGCGGGTTTCGGCCATGCGGCGTTCCGCCTCCATCGCACCGCGCGCCCGCACCAGCGTGGGTTGGGCGAAAAGGTCGTTCTGGTTGCGGATCTCGCGATAGCTCCATTCGTCCGAACTCTGGGCGGCGGCCAGCGCGCCCAGATTGCGCACCATGTCGCGCGCCGACCAGAACAGGTCACCGTTGACAGATGCGCTGTCGAGCTCGGCCAGGGATCCTTTCGACAGGCTGGGGCGGACCCTCTGGATCGCGCCGGTCAGCGACTCGATGCCGGAATTCAGCCGCGCCGCATGGTTGCGTGCGGCACTCGCCAGCGAGTCGCGCGTGTCGGCGCGCCAGGCAGTCGTGGTCGTCTCGGCAAAGTTCGTGGCATTGCGCAGTTCGCGCGAAAAGGCCAGCAGGTCCGCGGCGATGGTGTCGACCTCGCGGCGGAAGGCATTGCCCTGGCTGAAGGCGTACATGACGGCGGCGGATGTGAGGGCGAAGATCAGAAGGCCAGTAAGATATCTGATCCGTACGGAGCGGATGAATAGTTCCGGCATGCGCGACCCCTGACACATACGCACATTTTTTTATGGGCCGGAATAAACGATATTAACATTAAGAGTTTCTGACCCGCGCGGCGC
Organism: Mesorhizobium sp. CC13; assembly: GCF_039907765.1. Classification (NCBI taxonomy): domain Bacteria; kingdom Pseudomonadati; phylum Pseudomonadota; class Alphaproteobacteria; order Hyphomicrobiales; family Phyllobacteriaceae; genus Mesorhizobium; species Mesorhizobium sp. CC13. The sequence continues at coordinate 122,033 of NZ_JARDJI010000006.1, forward strand.
GCCCGCGCAGATAGTCCAGACGGATAGAAGGGGTTCAGCTGTTGCGGGCGGCGACGAAGCTTGCGGCGGCCTTGAGCATCGCGGCGCGCTCGCCGAACGGTTCGAGCAGGGCGTGCGCCTGCGTCACCAGCCCCGCCAGCTGGGCGCGCGCCCAGTCGGCGCCGTGCAGTGCAACCAGCGTCGCCTTGCCGGCGGCGGCGTCCTTGTTGGTCGCCTTTCCCATCGTGCCGGCGTCGGCCGTGAGGTCGAGCAGGTCGTCGGCCAGCTGGAAGGCGAGGCCGACTGCCGAGCCGAACTCCGCCAGGCGTTCGCGCTCGCCGGCCGGGGCGCCGGCAATCACCGCGCCGGCCTCGCAGGCGAAGCGGATCAAGGCGCCGGTCTTCATCGCCTGCAGGCGGATGATGCCTGCCTCGTCGGGCTTGTTGCGCTCGGCGTCGAGATCAAGCGCCTGGCCGCCCACCATGCCGCCCGGGCCGGCGGCGCGGGCCAGCGCCAGCACCAGCGCTGCGCGGCGCTCCGGCGGAAGCGGCGTCGCCTCGTCGGCGACGATGTCGAAGGCATAGGTCAGGAGGCCGTCGCCGGCGAGGATCGCGGTCGCCTCGTCGAAGGCCTTGTGGACGGTCGGCTGGCCGCGGCGGACGTCGTCGTCGTCCATGGCCGGCAGGTCGTCATGGATCAGCGAGTAGCAGTGCACGCATTCGAGCGCGGTGGCGACGCGCATCGCCGCCTCGCCGTCGGCATCGAAGAGTGCGGCGCTTTCGAGCACCAGGAACGGGCGCAGCCGCTTGCCGCCGTTGAGTGCGCCGTGGCGCATCGCCGCCATCAGGTGCTCGGGACGGGCGATCTCGCCAGGCAGGATGCGTTCGCCCAGAATCCGGCGCAGCATCCCTTCCACGGCGTCGGCGCGCTCGCGAAGCGCAGTTTCGAACATGAGATCGGCGTCTATCGTCATGGCGGCGAGCGGTAGCGGACAGTCTGGCGTTGCGCAAGAAGCCAAGCGCCTTTATGCCGAAAGGGCTGACAGGCAGGGGCGGGCGGATTGGCGGAACCGATCACAGAGCCGGAAACCGAAGGACTGGAGATGGGAGCACGACGCGGGTTCTTCGCGCGTGGAGGCCTGCGTCGCCTTGTGCGGCTGGGCGCATTGGCGACTGCCGTGATGGCGGCGCTGCCCGTCGTCCTGACGGTCCTCTATCTGCCGCCCTTCGTGCGGCCCATCTCGACGCTGATGATCAGGGATCTCGTCACCCTGCAGGGATACGATCGGCAATGGGTGCCGATCGACGATATCGCCCCGGTGCTGGCCCATTCGGTGATCATGTCGGAGGACGGCCAGTTTTGCGCGCATCGCGGAGTGGACCTCGGCGAACTCAGGGGCGTCATCAGCGACGCGCTCGAAGGTGAGGCGACCCGCGGCGCCTCGACGATCCCCATGCAGACCGTGAAGAACCTCTATCTGTGGAACGGCCGCTCGTTCCTGCGGAAGGTGGTCGAACTGCCGCTGGCGATCTACTTCGACGCGCTGATGCCGAAACGCCGGATCATGGAAATCTATCTCAACATTGCCGAGTGGGGTCCCAACATCTACGGGATCGAGGCCGCGTCGCAGTACTATTTCGGCCGCTCTGCGAAAGAGCTTACCCGCCGCCAGGCCGCCCTGCTCGCCGTGACGCTGCCCAACCCTGCGGCACGCAACCCGGCCAGGCCGGGGGGAGGGCTCAGGCGGCTCGCTTCGGTCATCGAGCGCCGCGCCGCCCGCGCCGGCGCCTATGTGCAGTGCCTGGACTAGGACGCATCTGCGCCGGCTGAAAAAAGAGTCGGTTCGGGCTGGTCAAGCTGCCTTCCGCCGTGTATAGGCTCGCCGACTTTCTCATATTCCGGCCTTGGATGCGGCCCTTTCACGAGGGCGGACAGGGTCACTTGACCGATTAGTGGAGTGTATCCATGGCTGTTCCGAAACGAAAAACCTCCCCGTCCAAGCGCGGCATGCGCCGCTCGGCCGACGCCCTGAAGGCCCCGACTTATGTCGAGGACAAGAACTCGGGCGAAATGCGCCGTCCGCACCACATCGACCTGAAGACCGGCATGTATCGCGGCCGCCAGGTTCTGACGCCGAAGGAAAGCTGAGACCAGCTTATCCGCGTCGAGCGCACTTGCGAAAGGACCGGCTCGCGCCGGTCCTTTCTTTATGCGTGCCGATTGCATGCGTGGGGGCGACGAAAGCGCTTGACCTCGGGGCGAACCGGGATTCTACAGGATGCCGGCGCAACGCGGAGACCTTGCAGCAATGCTCGCTGGCATCCCCCTCCTGATCATTCCGTTCATCCTGTTCAATGCCGGGCTCGCCGGGCTGTTCGGCACAGGGCCCGCCGGCGATCCCTGGGCGACGGAGATATTGTCGCTGGGCATGATGTCGGGCGGCGTCTTCGGGTTGACGCTCGGAGACCTGCTGATCGTGATCGCGCTGCTTCTCTTCTTCGTGGAAATCGTCAAGGCGACGCGCACGTCGAATGCGTCGGTGGTCGACCATCTGCTGTCGACTTTCGTCTTCGTCGCCTTCCTGGTCGAGTTCCTGCTGGTGCGTGGAGCCGCGCACTCGGTCTTCTTCGTGCTGATGGTGATTTCGCTGCTCGACGTCCTGGCCGGCTTCTCGGTCTCGCTCCGCTCGGCCAGCCGGGACGTTACTTTCGGCCGCGACTGAAGCGCCGTGCGTTGGTAGAACGCACAAAGGACGCTTCAGCTCTTTTGACTCTAAACTTTGGCGATGAAGCCGGCGGCCTCGATGCCGGCCATGGCGGCGAGCTCGTCGTTGTCCGACGTGTCGCCCGAGATGCCGACGGCGCCGAGCACATTGCCGTCACGGTCGCGGATCAGCACGCCGCCCGGCACCGGGACGATCTTGCCCCCGGATACCGCCGACAGACCCTGGAAGAAATGCGGGCGCTCGACTGCCGCAACGCCGAGTGCGCGCGAACTCGAGCCGACTGCCAAGGCGCCATAGGCCTTGCCGGATGCGACTTCGGCGCGGATGAACGGCGAGCCATCCTGCCGCTGGAAGGCGAGCAGGTGGCCGCCGGCGTCGAGAACGGCGACGCCCAGCGGCTTGAAGCTCTTCTGGGCGCCCAGTTCGAGTGCGGTGGCGATGATGGCGTTGGCCTTGGCCAGCGTCAGTTCGGTCATGGCGGGGTCCTCCTGATTTGCCCGCCCCAGCAAACACGCTCGGCGGCCCCAGGAAAACCCTGCGTCAGGTTGAATATCTCTCGCCTAAAAGGGTGGGGCGGGGGCTGGTGAACCGGGACCAACCGGGCTTCGACGTATGCCCGACGGGCCCCGTCGCCTCCGGCAGCACCCCGGCCTTGCATCCTTGGCTGGCAGGACAATGCGAGCCGCCCAAAGGGCGGACCGGCTGATCATCCCATCGAATCGATCTTCCGCTGCATCGCGGCGATCTGCTCCTTGAGCTCTTTCAGCTCGTCCGATTTCTCCGGCGCTTCTTTCTTCGCGGGTTCGGCGGCAGCGCCGCCGGCCGGCGGGGTCGGGAAGGGCGTGAACATGCGCATCGCGTTCTGGAACAGCTCCATGTTGCGGCGTGTCTGCTCTTCCAGCGCCTTCATCACGGGCGGCGCCTTCATCATGTCCATGGGCGCCTTGCCGAACGTCTGCTTCATCTGCTCGCGGAAGCGTTCCTGCTCCTTGGCGAAGGCGATCATCGACTGCTCGAGAAAGCTCGGCACGACCATCTGCATCTGGTCGCCATAGAAGGAAATCAGCTGCCTCAGGAACGGAATCGGCAGCATGTTCTGCCCATCCTTGTTCTCCAGCTCGAAGATGATCTGGGTGAGCACCGGGTGGGTTATGTCCTCGCCGGTCTTGGCGTCCTGCACGGTGAATTCCTCGCCCTTCTTGACCATGTCGGCCAAGTCTTCGAGCGTCACGTAAGTGCTCGTGCCGGTATTGTAGAGCCGCCGGTTGGCGTATTTCTTGATAATCACCGGCTCGTCTTTGGCAGGCATCAGCATCCTCCCCCGGAAGACCGGAATGCCATGTAAGCAGCCGGTAACATTTCGCCTGAGCGTCAGGATAAGCGCAAAGCGTCGGCAATTCCAAGCGCTTTGTGCAGTGCAAGAACGCGAGCGGCGCCGATGCCGGCAAAAATTGCTGCGCAGCATTGCTGCACCGCAAGCGCAGCATCCGCCCCGCGCCGCTTTTTCCGGTTTGACTCGGGTCCTGGAACGGGCAAGAAAAGTCGGGAGAGCAGTGTCTTCCTAGCCCACCTATTCGATTCACGAAGTCTGGAGAGAACCATGTCCGCCTCGTCCTCCATCGTCGTCGCCAGCGCGGCCCGCACCGCGGTCGGCTCGTTCAATGGCGCCTTCGCCAATATGCCGGCCCACGAACTCGGTGCGATCGCCGTCAAGGAAGCGCTGGCGCGCGCCGGCGTCGATCCCAAAGAGGTCGACGAGGTGATCCTCGGCCAGATCCTGACGGCAGGTGCCGGCCAGAACCCGGCCCGCCAGGCGGCCATGGCCGCCGGCATCCCGCAGGAAGCCACCGCCTGGGGCCTCAACCAGCTTTGCGGTTCGGGCCTGCGCACCATCGCCATCGGCATGCAGCAGATCGCCATGGGCGACGCCAAGGTCATCGTCGCCGGCGGCCAGGAATCGATGTCGATGGCGCCGCACTGCCAGCATCTGCGCGGCGGCGTGAAGATGGGCGACTTCAAGATGATCGACACGATGATCAAGGACGGCCTGACCGACGCCTTCTACGGCTATCACATGGGCAACACGGCCGAGAACGTCGCCCGCCAGTGGCAGCTGACCCGCGAAGAGCAGGACAGGTTCGCCGTCGCTTCGCAGAACAAGGCCGAAGCCGCCCAGGTCGCCGGCAAGTTCAAGGACGAGATCGTGCCCGTCACCATCAAGGGCAAGAAGGGCGACACCATCGTCGACCAGGACGAATATATCCGCCATGGCGCCACGCTCGATTCGGTGGCCAAGCTACGGCCGGCCTTCGACAAGGAGGGCACCGTCACCGCCGGCAACGCCTCGGGCATCAATGACGGTGCTGCCGCCGTCGTGCTGATGACCGAAGCCGAGGCGGCCCGTCGCGGCATCACGCCGCTGGTCCGTATCGTCTCTTGGGCGACCGCCGGCGTCGACCCGCAGATCATGGGCACGGGCCCGATCCCGGCCTCGCGCAGGGCGCTGGAAAAGGCCGGCTGGTCGGTCGCCGACCTCGACCTGGTCGAGGCCAACGAGGCCTTCGCGGCGCAGGCCTGCGCGGTCAACAAGGACATGGGCTGGGATCCGTCGATCGTGAACGTCAACGGCGGCGCCATCGCCATCGGCCACCCGGTCGGCGCCTCGGGCGCCCGCATCTTCAACACGCTGGTCTACGAGATGCGCCGCCGCAGCGCGCGGAAGGGTCTCGCGACCCTCTGCATAGGCGGCGGCATGGGCGTCGCGATGTGTGTCGAGGCGATGTAAATCAGAGATGCGAGAGGGCGGCCAAAGTGCCGCCCTCTTCGTCTTCAAGTGCCCGTCACAAGGGCAAGTCATCCAAGCAGCAGAAAGGGGAAACGCATGGGTAAGGTCGCACTCGTCACCGGCGGATCGCGCGGCATAGGTGCCGCGATTTCGATCGCGCTGAAAAACGCGGGCTACTCGGTCGCTGCCAACTATGCCGGCAACGACGAGGCCGCGCAGAAGTTCAAGGCGGAGACGGGTATTCCGGTCTACAAGTGGTCGGTTGCCGACTACGACGCGTGCGAGGCCGGCATCAGGCAGGTGGAGGCCGATCTCGGCCCGGTCTCGGTGCTGGTCAACAATGCCGGCATCACGCGCGACTCGATGTTCCACAAGATGACGCGCGAGCAGTGGCGCGAGGTGATCGACACCAACCTGCACGGCGTGTTCAACATGACCCATCCGCTGTGGAGCGGCATGCGCGACCGCAAGTTCGGCCGCGTCATCACCATCTCCTCGATCAACGGCCAGAAGGGCCAGGCCGGCCAGGCCAACTATTCTGCCTCGAAGGCGGGCGACATCGGCTTCACCAAGGCGCTGGCGCAGGAAGGCGCGCGCGCCGGCATCACCGCCAATGTCATCTGCCCCGGCTACATCGCCACCGAAATGGTGATGGCCGTTCCGGAGAAGGTGCGCGAATCGATCATCGCCCAGATCCCGGTCGGCCGCCTCGGCGAGCCCGAGGAGATTGCGCGCTGCGTGGTGTTCCTGGCCTCCGACGAGTCGGGCTTCGTCACCGGCGCGACGCTGACCGCCAACGGCGGACAGTATTTCGTCTGATTGCCCGGTCAGTGCTCCCGAAAAAAGTGAAACGGCGCCGTGAGGCGCCGTTTCACATCGCAGCAGGTGTCGAACAAAATTTTAAGCTTGCTGCAAGTTCTGCGCTATAGCTGGTGGACCTGGACGATATTCGATTCAAGTGACGCTTTGGGGGGAGTTCCAGGCGGCAAGGGGCTTCACAGGGAGGGGCAGGCGGAGAAGCCGTGCGGCCCGTGAAGTGCAAGTCGGGCACGTGTACGGTCGTGGTGAGGCGGTGCCATTCGCAATGGTGCACGACGGATGCCCGGCAACGTGTGGAAAGGCTTGGCCCTCGTGCCGCTGCTGGCTAGGTTCCATCCTTAGCTGTCCAAAGGAGCCTGCATGCCTGCCCGCTACCTATCCCCGGCCATCAGCGATCAGGATGCATTGGCTCTGGTCGCGGTTCCCTTGGTTGGTGTGGAAGCCACCATCTACAACGACTTGTGGAATGCGGTGATCAACCAATCGCTGCGGCCGGGCGACAAGCTCGAAGAAGTCGCCATGAGCGATATCTACGGCGTCAGCCGCACCGTCATTCGCAAGGTCCTGGTCATCATGGAGCAGGAGGGTGCCGTTTCGCTTCCGCTGAACCGTGGCGCCTATGTTGCCCTGCCATCGCCCCGCGATGCCCTTGAGCTGTGCGAAGCCGTGGGCTCGATCTGCGCCTACATCGTCGGCAAGCTGGCCGACCAGCCCCAGATCATCACCGTCGAGCAGCGCGGGAAACTGGCGTTGCATGTCCAGGCCGAAACGGAAGCAGCGGAGCTTCATACCATCCGGCGCCTGCATATGGAGCATGCCATACTGCTCGCCCTGATCTACGGCAATCTGGTGCTGGCAACGCAACTCGAGCGCGCCGCATCGCGGCTTGCGCTGGCGCTGTCCGCCTACCAGGGGGTAACGGGCAACATCTCGACCGTGCAGTATACGGCTGCCCTCAATCAGATGATCTTCGACGGCCGGAAGGAAGCAGCCCTGCTGACCGTCAATGCCGCCATCGAGCGGGCGCGCAAGTCGATGCGTTTTGCCGCGGCCACCGGCAGTGTCGACCTCAAGGCCATTCTCGGCCGAGGCTGAACTCAGCCTGGTCATCCGGCCAATCCACCGCAAGCACGAACAACCGGCATCCGGTGTCACCGTTCCCTGCGCGCGGCAGGCCTCGACGCGTGATGCCTCGTGAGTGTTCTCAGATAGTCTCGGAGCGGTCGTCGCGGCTCGCGACGTTCGACGCGGTGCGCCTGGTTCGTCGCGGTCGCGGTCGCACGCTGCCGCCGCAATCCGCACCTTGTCATGATCCCTGGCTCTTGATGCAGTCTCATTGAGCCAGATGCGAGAGTTGGCCCATGCGGGAGGCTCCGTGATTGCGGAAGGATTCATGCAACCCTCAACGCATATTGGCAGGGAAACCAATTTACATTGAGGGGTACATGACTGGAGGTCAGACCAAAAAGCGGTCGGCCAGAGCAGGAACATTTTTGCCCCGCCAAGTCATCTCACAAAAAAGTTATGCCAAAACATATTGTTAGAACGCCGTATCCGTGACTGTCGCGCAGAACTGGTTGAACGACTCAAAATTGTGACATTTTTGGCACGCGCCTCAATCAAGCGGCTCGATGCGGACAACCTGGATGCTATTTCCCGATTGATCGACATCTCTTCATGGGGCATCTGCGATTCAGAAATTGATACATCTCGATGTATTTTTTTCCGACATCAGATTGCTGGTGGCGAAAATCTAAACGGCCTGATGGCCGCGCATCACATGAGGAATTGAAATGAACATTAAGAGCCTTCTTCTCGGCTCCGCTGCGGCCCTGGTCGCCGTCTCCGGCGCTCGTGCAGCGGACGCCGTCGTCGTCGCTGATCCGGAGCCCGCGGAATATGTCCGCGTCTGCGACGTCTACGGCGCCGGCTTCTTCTACATCCCCGGCACCGAGACCTGCCTGAAGGTCGGCGGCCTCGTTCGCTATGAGATCGGCTTCACCGATCTCGATGACGGCTGGAACAAGGTAGCCAAGGCTCGTCTGCAGTTCGACGCCCGTTCGGAAACCGAGTACGGCACGTTCCGTCGCTACATCGAGTTCGAAGCCCGCGCCGGCGGCGGCGGTTTCGACGAAAACGGCGTCTTCCACAACCCGGACGAAAGCGGCACCTCGCTGCGTCACGCCTACTTCGAACTCGGCGGCCTGCTCGTCGGTCACACCGACACGCTGTTCGACGGCGACCTGTCGGGTGAATTTGACAACGGCGGCGGCGAGCGCATCAACCAGATCCGCTACACCTACGATGCCGGCAACGGCGTTGCCGTCTCGCTCAGCCTGGAAGAAGAGTCGGAAAACTACGACTACGTCCCGCTGGTCGTCGGTAAAGTGTCGGTCGCCCAGGGCTGGGGCTCGGTCGCCCTGTTCGCCGGCTATGACAATGCCTTCGAAGAATTCGCTCTCAAGGGTATGGCCACCATCAAGGCGACCGATGCACTCTCGGTCGAGATGCTCGCATTCTACGAATCCGGCCCGACCTACTGGAGCGTCAGCGGCCTTCCGGGCATCCTGCCCGAGATCGAGGGCACGCCCTACTTCGGCTACGAATGGTCCGTTGCCGCTTACCTGAAGTACCAGGTCAACCAGAAGCTGGCCCTCGGCTTCGGCGGTCAGTACTTCGGCAATGCGCATTCGTGGACTGCCGCCGACGGCGGCAAGGCCAACGATTGGGCCATCGGTGCGGTCGTCGACTACAACATCGTCGAGAACCTCGATGCCAAGCTCGCCATCAACTACAATGACGGCGACACCTTCGAGGCCCTCAACAACGGCGACGGCGTGTTCAGCGGCTTCCTGCGTCTCGACGCAGCGTTCTAATCGAAGCTGGCGAACAAAAAGAGGCCCGCAGTCGCGAGACTGCGGGCCTTTTTCATTGGCGGATGCCGACACTGCGGCAGCGCCCGGCAACAGGTCCGTGGCGCGCGGCGTCGGGCCGATCCCGCCTGCGATCGCTCATTCCGTTTCGAACAGCGCCTTGTGGGTGATGCCGGCAAGGATCGCCCCGACGATCGGCGCCACCCAGAACAGCCAGAGTTGCTGGAGGGCGACGCCGCCTACGAACAGCGCCGGTCCGGTCGAGCGGGCCGGGTTGACCGAGGTGTTGGTGACCGGGATCGAGATCAGGTGGATCAGGGTCAAAGCCAGGCCGATGGCGATCGGCGCAAAACCCTTGGGTACGCGGCCATGGGTCGAGCCGAGGATGATCATCAGGAACATGAAGGTCAGCACGACCTCGATGACCAGCGCCGAGGACAGGCCGTATTTGCCGGGTGAGGCATCGCCATAGCCGTTGGTGGCGAAGCCGCCGATGCCGGCGAAGTCGGCCTTGCCGCTGACGATTAGGTAGAGCGCCGCCGAGGCCAGGATCGCGCCGAGCACCTGGGCGACCACATAGGGGATCAGGTCCTTGGCGTCGAAACGGCCGCCGACCAGGAGGCCGACCGACACGGCCGGATTGAAGTGGCCCCCCGAAATGCCGCCCACGGCATAGGCCATGGTGAGTACGGTCAGGCCGAATGCAAACGCTACGCCGAGAAACCCGATGCCGAGGTCGGGGAACGCAGCCGCAAGGACTGCGCTGCCGCAGCCGCCGAAGACAAGCCAGAATGTGCCGAGGAACTCGGCGAGCAGACGTTTGGACATGATGTCATTCCCTCCAGTGTCGCGCGCCTGCGCGGTGCGCCGCATTTTCCGGAGGGGCCCGTCTGGCAACCCCCGCCGCACAGACTCAACGCCGGCATGGAGACATGGCCTGACCAGTCGCGCAACGGGTGAGGTTCCAGTAAGGTCATGCAATCACAGATATTTTCGCTGGACCACGGTTGTGCCGGATTGGCACGCAGAGGTTAACGAGCCTTGTGCGGCATTGTGGGCAAGCTTGTGCATGGTCTGTGCATAATCGGTGGATATGTGGCTGCACCCACAATATCTAGTGGAGAACGAACCGGGAAACTTCCCCGGTCAGCGATTCGTCGCCAGTTCGTTCCGCATTTGGTTCAAATCTTAACGAAATGGCGGTTGCGGGCCCGGCCGGCGTTAACGCCAAGGTAGGAAAGGTCAATAATTTCATTATTTTGATTCAGCGGGCGCGCTCCGCTGCCGCGACCGGCCGGCAAAAGTTAACGAGTCTGGCGGCGAGGTGCGAAATGTTCACTTTAGAGAATCTGCATGTGGTGTGGCTTGTCTTGCTCGTTTCAATATGTTGGGGTGAACAAAACCTGAATCATCTGGAGTCAGTGATTCGTCGCTGATTCGTTCCAGACTCGTTCCAACTGTTAAATCGGAACATTCCGCTTTCGCTTTGGCGCGCGAATCCCTATGTGTCCACTCGGCGCCGCTGGCGCCGCAACGCCAGGCCGACCCTGGCGCCGAGGGCGGTTCCTAGAAATGAATGTGCATTCCAGGCAGAACGATCCGCTGATCCTGTCAGGCCGCGACGTCACCGCGGTTCTCGGGCCGACCAATACCGGCAAGACCCATCTCGCCATCGAGCGGATGATCTCGCATGAAAGCGGGGTAATCGGGCTGCCGCTGCGCCTGCTCGCCCGCGAGGTCTATGGCCGCATCTGCGAGAAGGTCGGTGCCCACAAGGTGGCGCTGATCACCGGCGAGGAGAAGATCCAGCCGGCCGGCGCGCGATACTCCGTCTGCACGGTCGAGGCGATGCCGCGCCAGACCGACGCGGCCTTCGTCGCCATCGACGAGGTGCAGCTCGCCGGCGACCTCGAGCGCGGCCACATCTTCACCGACCGCATCCTGCATCTGCGCGGCAGGCAGGAGACGCTGCTGCTCGGTGCGGGGACCATGCAGGGCATCCTGCAGAAGCTGCTGAAGGGCGTGTCGGTGGTCACCCGGCCGCGCCTGTCGCACCTTGCCTATGCCGGCTCGAAGAAGCTGACCCGCCTGCCGCGCCGCTCGGCCATCGTCGCCTTCTCGGCCGACGAGGTCTACGGCATCGCCGAGCTGATCCGGCGCCAGCAGGGCGGCGCCGCGGTCGTGCTCGGCGCGCTGAGCCCGCGCACGCGCAATGCCCAGGTGGCGCTTTTCCAGTCCGGCGACGTCGACTACCTGATCGCCACCGATGCGATCGGCATGGGGCTCAACCTCGACGTAGACCACGTCGCCTTCGCCCAGAACCGAAAGTTCGACGGCTACCAGTACCGCCAGCTCACCGCCGCCGAACTCGGCCAGATTGCCGGCCGCGCCGGCCGCCATTTGCGCGACGGCACGTTCGGCGTGACCGGCCAGGTCGACCCGCTCGACGAGGAACTGGTCGAGAAGATCGAGGGACATGACTTCGAGCCGGTGAAGGTGCTGCAGTGGCGCACCGCCACCTTCGATTTCTCGAGCCTCGACGCGCTCAAGCGGTCGATCGACACCGCCGCGCCGGTCGAGGGGCTTACGCGCGCCCTGCCTGCGGTGGATGCGCAGGCGCTCGAGCACTTGTCGCGCGACCCTGCCATTCGTTCGCTCGCCACCAACCGCGAGCGCGTCGCGCTTCTTTGGGAAGCCTGCGCGTTGCCCGACTACCGCAAGATAGCCCCAGCGCAGCATGCCGACCTCATCGCCTCCATGTACGACGATCTCGTCCGGCGCGGTCACGTCGACGAGGCCTACATGGCCGAGCAGGTCCGTCGCGCCGACTCCACCGAGGGCGACATCGACACGCTTTCGCACCGGATCGCCCAGATCCGCACCTGGACTTTCGTCTCCAACCGCCCCGGCTGGCTTGCCGATCCGGCACACTGGCAGGAAAAAACGCGCGACATCGAGGACAGATTGTCGGATGCGCTGCATGAACGGTTGACGAAACGCTTTGTAGACCGCAGGACTTCCGTCCTCATGCGCCGCCTTAGAGAAAACACCATGCTTGAAGCCGAAATCAGCCTGTCCGGAACCGTCCTCGTCGAAGGTCATCACGTCGGCGAACTGCAAGGGTTCCGTTTCACCGCCGACCAGAGCGCCGGCGGCGAAGACGCCAAGGCAGTGCGCACGGCGGCGCAGAAGGCGCTGGCGACGGAATTCGAGACGCGGGCCGAGCGCTTTGCCGCGTCGCCCAATGGCGACATCGCGCTGGGGTCGGATGGCGTCCTGCGCTGGATCGGCGCGCCGATCGGCACGCTGGTCGAGGGCGAGGACCCGCTCAAGCCGCGCGTCGTGCTGCTCGCCGACGAGCAGCTGACCGGTCCTGCGCGCGACAAGGTCGCGGCGCGCGCCGAGCGCTTCGTCAATTTCCAGGTCGAGCTGCTGCTCAAGCCGCTGGTCGACCTCAAGTCGGCCGAGCAGCTGTCCGGCATCGGCCGCGGCATCGCCTTCAGGCTCGTCGAGAATTTCGGCCTCATCAACCGCCGCGACATCGCCGAGGACGTGAAGTCGCTCGACCAGGAAGGCCGCGCCGCGCTGCGCCGTCTCGGCGTGCGCTTCGGCGCCTACCATGTCTTCGTGCCGGCGCTGATCAAGCCGGCGCCCGCGGGGCTCGTCACGCTGCTCTGGGCGCTCAAGAACGAGGGCAAGGACAAGCCGGGCTTCGGCGACGTGGTCCACGCGCTGGCCGCCGGGCGCACCTCGGTCGTCATCGACCAGGCCTTCGACAAGGCGTTCTACCGGCTTGCCGGCTTCCGCAACCTCGGCCGCCGCGCGGTGCGCGTCGACATCCTCGAGCGCCTCGCCGACCTCATCCGCCCGGCGCTGGCCTGGCGGCAGGGCGCCGGCGCCCGCCCCGACGGAGCCTATGACGGCAGCTCGTTCATCGTGACGCCGCAGATGATGTCGATTCTCGGCGCCACGGGCGACGACATGGAAGAGATTCTGAAGGGCCTCGGCTATCGCGCCGAACCCAAGCCGGCCGCCGAGGTCAAGGACAAGCTCGAGACGATCGATGCCGCCGCGCGCGAGGCGGCAGCCCAGGCCATGGCAGCCAAGGCGGCAGCCGCCGCGGAAGCCGCTGCCGGTGAGGCGGTAGAGGTGTCGACGGAGGCATTTGCCGAAGCTGCCGATGCCGCGCAGGCGCCGGACGCCGGACATGCGCCGGAAGCCGCTGCCGGGCAGGTGGAAGTCGCTGCCGAGCCGGTTGCCGAGGTGACGGCCGAGCCGGTCGCGGCGATCGAGGCTGCAGCCGAGCCCGAGGCAGCCCCGGTCGATGCGCCTGCTGCCGAGGCGACACCGGTCGAAACCGTTGCGGCGGAAGCATCGGAAGCGGTGGAGGAGCCCAAGCCCATCCTGCTGTGGCGCCAGGCACGTTTCGAGCACCGTCCGCGCAACCATCGCCAGGACAACCGTCCGCGCGGCGGCCAGCGCGACCAGCGCAACGGCCAGGCGGCGCACAGCGGCGAGGCCAATCGTAGTGGCCCGCGTGAAGGTGGCGAGGGCCGCGATGGCGGTCGCCCGCGCTTTGATCGCAAGCCCGGCGGCAAGCCGCAGGGCGAGGGCGGACGTCCCGAGCACCGCGGCCGCGGCGATCGTCCGGGTGGCGAAAAGCACGGCGATCGCGGCGGCTTCAAGGGCAAGCCCGCATTCCAGCAGAAGCCACGCGAGGAGCGTCCGGCGCGGATCGATCCCGACTCGCCCTTCGCCAAGCTCGCGGCGCTGCGCGACCAGCTCAAGAAGTAGCAACCTTGGCCGGCGAGGGAAGACAGCGCATCGACAAGTGGCTGTTCTTCTCGCGTGCGGTCAAGTCGCGCTCGCTGGCGGCCAAGCTGGTGCAGACCGGCGGGGTCCGCCTCAACGGCCGCAAGCTCGACCAGGCATCCGACATCGTCAAGACAGGCGACGTGCTGACGATCGCGCTCGACCGCCGCATCCTGGTCTACAAGGTGCTGTCGGCCGGCGTTCGCCGCGGTCCGGCCGAGGAGGCGCGGCTGCTCTATGAGGATCTCTCGCCCGAGCCTACGCCCAAGGACCAGGCGCCGCCCGACGCGCGCCCGCCCCTGCGCGATGCCGGCAGCGGCCGCCCGACCAAGCGGGAACGCAGGGCCACCGATCGCCTGCGCGGCGACTGAGGCGGCTGGAGCGCAAAGATGAGAAAGCCGTTCCGCCAGGGGCCGTCTGCGCGGAATGGCCGCCCTTGCAACAGCCCGGCAAAGGGGTTACCTCACCGACAAAGTTCGCCCGTACGGGAAGTCCCGGAGCCTACCGCATGACCTACGTCGTCACCGACAATTGCATCAAGTGCAAGTACACCGACTGCGTCGAGGTCTGTCCGGTCGACTGTTTCTACGAAGGCGAGAACATGCTCGTCATCCATCCCGACGAATGCATCGACTGCGGCGTCTGCGAGCCCGAATGCCCGGCCGACGCCATCAAGCCGGACACCGAGCCGGGCCTGGAGAAGTGGCTCCAGGTCAACACCGAATATGCCAGCAAGTGGCCGAACCTGACGGTCAAGAAGCCCGAATTGCCGGAGGCCAAGGAGTTCGACGGCATCGAAGGCAAGTTCGAGAAGTACTTCTCGGCGGAGCCGGGCGAGGGCAACTGAAGGCTGCGCCGAAGCCCTCGGCCACAGCGTGAAGTTTCCGTGCCGAGCTCGGCTCTTGACGCGGCAGTCTCTTCGCGCATGCAGCAAAATCTTGATTCTTCCGACTTTTTGTGTTAGAGGTACGGCAACATGCCGGTGACACAACGTCGATCTATGGCGCGAAGCCTAATTCACTGAAAGGTGACAACCTCAATCCGGGCCAGAGAAATCTGGGCCGGCAGTCGCATTTGCGAGTGCCCGGTTCAATCTCTCGGATTGGGGGTCGATTTTGCGTGCGGCACAAGGTCGCGCTTGGCGACCGCCCCTTAAAGCCGGCCTCGGCGGGCCGGCGCCACAAGAAGGAGTTCAGGGCGTATGGCAACTTCCATCCCGCAGAAGAAATCCGCAGCACGTCACGGTTTCAAGACCGGTGAGTTCATCGTCTATCCGGCGCACGGCGTCGGCCAGATCGTCTCCATCGACGAGCAGGAAGTGGCGGGACACAAGCTCGAGCTGTTCGTGATCGACTTCCAGAAGGACAAGATGCGCCTCAAGGTGCCGGTCGCCAAGGCGACCTCCATCGGCATGCGCAAGCTCTCCGAGACCGACTATGTCGACCGCGCGCTGAAGGTCGTGCAGGGCCGCGCCCGCGTCAAGCGCACCATGTGGTCGCGCCGCGCTCAGGAATATGACGCGAAGATCAATTCCGGCGACCTCATCTCCATCTCGGAAGTCGTGCGCGACCTCTACCGTGCCGACAACCAGCCGGAGCAGTCCTATTCCGAGCGCCAGCTCTATGAAGCCGCGCTCGACCGCATGGCGCGCGAGATCGCGGCCGTGAACCGCATGTCGGAGACCGAGGCCGTCCGTCTCATCGAGACCAACCTCAACAAGGGTCCGAAGCGCGGCGCCAAGGCCGACAACGAGGAAGCCGACGCCGAACAGGAAGAAGCCGCCTGATCGGCCGCACAATCCCAGATCATGAAAAACCCGGCCTCGGCCGGGTTTTTTTGTTGCCGCTGAAGCGGCCGTCCCAATGAAGGTACTCAGCCCTCGCCGCCATCTCCGTGCTGGTGGGTGATCGAGGCGATGAAGCGCCGGGTGCGCTGGTGCCTGGGATTGCCGAACACTTCGCCGGCCGGGCCTTCCTCGACGATCGAGCCGGCCTCGAGAAACACCACCTTCTGCGCGATCTTGGAGGCCAGGCGCAGGTCGTGCGTCGCCATCACCATGGTCGTGCCTTCGCTGGCGAGCTGGCCGAGCACGTCGACGACTTCCTGGGCGAGTTCCGGATCCAGCGCGGAGGTCGGCTCGTCGCAGAGCAGCACCTTCGGCGAGGGGGCGAGCGCCCGGGCGATGGCCACGCGCTGCTGCTGGCCGCCCGACAAGGTCGCCGGCCAGGCATCGGCCTTGTGGGCCATGCCGACCTTTTCGAGCAATGCCGCGGCGCGTTCGCGGGCCTTGGCCTCCGGCCATTTCAGCACCGTCACCAGGCCTTCCATGACGTTCTCGATCGCAGTGCGATGCGGAAACAGCTGGAAGTTCTGGAACACCATGCCGGTCTGCCGGCGCAGCGTCTGGATGGTCTTGGTCGAGGCGCGCGTGCCCGGCTTGAATTCTATGGCGTCGTCGCCGACGCGAACCGTGCCCGACGTCGGGATTTCCAGAAGGTTGATGCAGCGCAAGAGCGTGCTCTTGCCGCCGCCCGAGGGCCCGACGAGCGCGGTCACGCTGCCTTCGCGGATGTCGACCGACACGTCGTTGATGACCGTGTTGTCGCCGAAGCGCTTGACGATGTTCGAAAGGCCGATCATGAGCGCGCCTCCAGGAAGCCGCCGTAGCGGTTGAGCCGCTTCTCGAGCCGGACCTGCAGGGTCGAAAGCACCGAACTCATGGCAAGGTAGAGCAGTGCCGCCTCGACATAGAGGATCAGCGGCTCGTAGGTGGTGGCGACGATGCGCTGGGCCGCCTGAAACATCTCGGGCACCGTGATGGCGGCGGCAAGCGAGGTGTCCTTGACCAGCGAGATGAAGGTGTTGGAGAGCGGCGGCACGGCCACGCGCGCGGCCTGCGGCAGGATGGTGCGCCGCATCGCCTGCGTCCAGGTCATGCCGATCGAATAGGCCGCCTCCCACTGGCCCTTCGGCACGGAGGTGATGACGGCGCGGATGATCTCGGACGAATAGGCGCCGATGTTGAGGGTGAAGCCGATCAGGGCCGCCGGAAAGGCGTCGAGCACGATACCGACGCTGGGCAGGCCGTAGAAGATCAGGAACAGCTGCACAAGGAGCGGCGTGCCGCGGATGATCCAGACGTAGAAGCGGACGATGGCCGTCAGCGGGGCTGGGCCGAACAGGCGCAGGAGCGCTGCCCCCAGGCCGACCGCCAGGCCGAGAACGAAGGAAAGCAGCGTAAGGGGTGCGGTGAAGACCAGGGCGGCCCACAGAAGCGGGCCGAGCGAGTCCAGCATCAATTGAAGCCAGTGGGGCAAGGCGAAGGCTCTTTCCATAACGACGAGCCCGGAAAATCGCAGATTTTCCGGGCGAGTACATGCAGAAAATGGAAGGCGGGGCGGACGCCGTTCGGCTGCCCCGCCCCTGGGGGATGCCTACTGCGAGACGTCCGTGCCGAAATAGGTCTCGGAGATCTGCTTGTAGGTGCCGTCGGCCTTGAGGTCGGCGAGCGCCTTGTTGATGGCCGCGACCAGCTCGGGGTCGCCCTTGCGCACGATCACGCCGGAGAAGTCGGCCTTCGCTTCCTCGGCCACGATCTTCACGTCGGCGTCGGGCTTCTGCTTCTTGAAGTCGTAGAAGGACAGGCTGTCGTTGATGGTGGCGTCGGCGCGGCCGTTCAGCACCAGCTGGATCGACTGGTCGAAGCCATCGGTGCCGACGAGCTCGGCGCCGTTCGATTCCGCGATCTTGCCGAAGTTGCTGGTCAGCGACTGGGCCGACTTCTTGCCCTTGAGGTCGGCGAAGCCCTTGATCTCGGCATTGTCGCCGCGGACGATCAGCACCGCCTTGGACGCGATGTAGGGCTCGGAGAAGTCGTACTTGGCCTGGCGTGCCTCGGTGATGCCGACCTGGTTGATGACGGCGTCGTAGCGGTTGGCGTCGAGGCCGGCGATCAGGCCGTCCCACTTGCCCTCGAGGAATTCGGCTTTCACGCCGAGGCGCTTGGCGATCTCCTTGCCGATCTCGACGTCGAAGCCGACCAGCGCGCCCGAGGCGTCGTGGTAGGTGAAGGGCGCATAGGTGCCCTCGGTGCCGATCTTGAATACGCCTGCGGCCTTGATCTGGTCGAGGTTCTCGCCGGCGTGGCCGGCGAGGACGGCTGCGAGCTGTAGCGTTGCTGCGAGGGCCAGCGATTTCAGCGACTTCATTTTCTGTGATCCCGATTTTCTTGCCCGGCCTTGTTTGTCGGGCGTGTTGTGATGAGGCGCAATCTGTCAGAAGCCAGGAAACGGCATAAGGAATGAAATTTCAATTATACTTATCTCTTAGAATGGAATTCCTGCAATCCCGGCGCATCGCCGCGACCGTGGAACATTGGCCCCGATGTCGCGTTTATGGCTCTGCGGGGCGGACCGGGTTGCGCTCCGCGCCTTTGCAGCGCGATCCGAAAGAGCAGGGCATGGCTATGGACAGGGCAGGCCTCGCCGGCGAACAGATGATGCTGAAGGCGGCATCGCGCGCGCCTTATCTGGATCGCGTGGAGGAACGCGATCTGGCGTTCCGCTGGAGAGAACAGCACGACCAGGATGCCTTGAACCGCATCACCACCGCTCACATGCGCCTCGTCATCGCCATGGCCGTCAAGTTTCGCCGCTACGGCCTGCCGCTCAGCGATCTGATCCAGGAGGGGCATGTCGGCCTGCTGGAAGCTGCGGCGCGTTTCGAGCCGGAGCGCGACGTGCGCTTCTCCACCTATGCTACCTGGTGGATCAGGGCGTCGATGCAGGATTACATCCTCCGCAACTGGTCGATCGTCAGGGGCGGCACGAGTTCGGCCCAGAAGTCCCTATTCTTCAATCTCCGCAGGATGCGCGCGCGGCTCGCCCAGGGCGGTGGGCTGCTCGGCGGCACTTCGGCCTATCACGAGATCTCGGTTGCCCTCGGCGTATCGGAGGCCGACGTCGCCACTATGGACATGCGCCTGTCGGT
Organism: Mesorhizobium sp. CC13; assembly: GCF_039907765.1. Taxonomy (NCBI): domain Bacteria; kingdom Pseudomonadati; phylum Pseudomonadota; class Alphaproteobacteria; order Hyphomicrobiales; family Phyllobacteriaceae; genus Mesorhizobium; species Mesorhizobium sp. CC13. Next base: position 141,015 of record NZ_JARDJI010000006.1, read on the forward strand.
GCCCGATGCCTCCCTCAATGCCCCGCTCAACGACGAAATGGACGCCGGGGAGCGCATGGACCTGCTGGTTTCGGACGAGCCGCTGCCGGACGAACTGGTCTGCGAGGCAATCGACATCGAGCGGCGTTCCGGCTGGCTGCGCGATGCGCTCGGCGTGCTCAACGCGCGCGAGCTTCAGATCATCGAAGAGCGCCGGCTGAGCGAGGAGGGGGCCACGCTCGAGCAACTTGGGACCACGCTCGGCATATCGAAGGAGCGCGTCCGGCAGATCGAGACGCGCGCGCTGGAGAAGCTGAAATCGGCGCTGGTCAAGCAGAACGTCGATTTCGTCGGCGCCTGAAGCCTACCTGTCCGTGACGATCTTGACCTTGTCGCCGGCCGAAACGGTGGCGCCCGGGCCAAGGGCGTTGAGCACGCGGAACAGGTCGAGCTTGCGATCGACGCCGACCATGCTCGCAGCAAGCGAACCCATGGTCTGGCCCGGCTGAACCGTGACGACGCGGATGCGCAGCGGCTTGAGCGCAGCCTTCTCCGCGGCGGTCATCACATGGAAGCTGGAGCTTACCGTGCGTGCGATGCTGTCGAGCTGGTTGCTTGCCGTCGGTGCTGCCGTCAGCAGGCGATAGACCTGGGTCTCGGCCCGGATGACGACGATGTCGAACTGCCAGCCCTCGGCGCTGGCGCGCGCAAAGGCCGCTTCGTTGCCGTTGATGGTCTGAGCCTGCACGCTTGCCGGATCGAGGCCCGCCACCCAGCCGCTGCGGATGTAGTCCGGCAGCGACATGTTGTTGTTGATGCTCACGCCGTCGAACCGGATGGCGATGTTGCCCGGACCGGTCGCGGTGACGGCGGCGGCCGTGTTGTCGATGATGAAGCCCTGCGGCACCGCAAAGGATATGCCGAGCTTGGGATGGAGGAAGTTGGTGCCGCGCACATAGCCTTCTTCCGGCGTATCGCCGAACAGCAGTCCGTCGATGCCGGCCAGAAAGGAGTCGCGGTCGCGCCGGCCGATGCCCGGCGCCCCGAACTGGCGCGCGTGGCGCTGGGCGAGATCGATGCGCTGCGGCGCATTGGGGTGGCTGGCAAGGAAGTCGAGGCTGGCGTCGGTGGCGCCGCTGACGGAGCGGAAGTCGCTGTAGGACGCCATCGACTGCAGGAAGCGGCCTGCGGCGAACGGATCGTAGCCGGCCTGCCCGCTCGTCTTGATGCCGATGCCGTCGGCCTCCAGTTCCTGGTTGCGCGAGAACTGGGCGAGCCGGAGCTTGCCGCGGATGAGTGCCGCCTTGGCCGTCGGGCTTTCGCCGAGCACGTCCGTCACGACCTTCGTCGCCAGCACTTCCTCGGCTTCCTTCTGCTGCCGCTGGACGCCGTGATTGGCGGTGACGTGGCCCATCTCGTGCGAGATCACGGCGGCGAGCTCGGCCGAATCGTTGGCGAGCGCCAGCAGGCCGCGGGTCACGTAGAGATAGCCGCCCGGCAGCGCGAAGGCGTTGACGTTGGGCGAGTTGAGGATGGTGATGCGGTAGGTCTGGTTCGGGTTGGCCGAAGCCGTGGTCAGGCTGCCGACCACCTTGGCCACCATGCGCTCCAGCTTCGGATCGGAATACTCGCCGCCATAGGTGGCGAGGATGCGCGGATGCTGGGCCTTGGCGATCTCGGCGAACTTGTCGTTGCGCGAGACGTTGTCGACCGTCACGGGGTTGTTCGAAGGCTGGAAGCCTGACTCGCGGACGTCGGCCGGATTGAGCACCTGGCACCCGGCGACGAGCGCCGTCAGCGCGACCGCGAGGGCAAGTCGCGAGCGGCGTGACATGGGCTTCTCGGTGAGGCCGTGGCGGCGGATAGGCAGGGCAGCTTCCTTTCGGTGGTCTGGGCAGCGGCGAAGCATTACCCGACGGTATCGCGTGGACCTAGCCATACTCACTATGCCGAGACAATAAGGCACGCTTGGTCATTGTGGCGATTTGACCGTAAATTATGTCCGCTTCCGGGCAAATTCCCGTGATCGGCTCAGTCACGTTCGGCACCGATATAGCGACGGAACGCCTCCGGTCCAGAATTGTTGAAGAAATCAACGGCTTTGCCGCTCGCCGCGACCATGCCTGCTTCGACGAAAACCATGTTTTTGGCCAGTTTTCGCGCGTCTTCGGGTTGGTGTGTCACAAAAAGCACGGTCATCGGCCGTTCTGCATGCACGCCCGCGAGCAGGTCCAGCATCTCGTCGCGCAGCGCTGGTCCAAGCGAGGCGAACGGTTCATCCAGGAGCAGAACCGGCCGGTCGCGCACAAGGACGCGGGCCAGCGCGACACGCTGGCGTTCGCCGCCGGACAGTTCCCGCGGCAGCCGATTCGTCATGCCGGCGAGGCCGACGCGCGTCAGCGCCTCCTGCACGTCTTCGCGGTCTGAAGCCGTGAGTTTGAGGGCGGGAGAGCGCCCCAGCCCGACATTGCTGGCGACGTCGAGATGGGCGAAGAGGTTGTTCTCCTGGAACACCATCGAGACCGGGCGCCCGGAAGGCGGCGCTGCGGTCACGTCTGCTCCGCCGATCAGCACCCGTCCTTCTCGCGGCTCCTCGAAGCCGGCCACCAGATTGAGCAGCGTCGACTTGCCGGCGCCGCTCGGTCCCATGATCGCGGTGATCTCGCCGGGAGCGAAGTCCACGTCGAAACGCACCATGGTTTCCGCATAGCTGAACAGCACCCGGTCGAGCCGCACCGCTTCGCCCCTTGCCGTCATCGCGAAGTCTCCTTGCCGAGCCGGTCGGCGAGCATCATCAGTGCCAGGCACAGCAGCCCGAGCATCAGCGCCAGCCCGGCAGCGTCGGCCGTGCGGTAGCTGCCCATGCGGGCGAGCAGAAGATAGGGCAGGGTCTGCACCGCGTCGCTGCCGAACAGCGCGATCACGCCGAGGTCGCCCAGCGAAAGTGCTGCGGCGAAGGCGAAGGCGGTGGCGAGCGGCCGCCGCAGCACCGGCCAGTCGATCAGGCGCAGGCGGCTCCAGCCGGCGATGCCCAGTTGCGCGCGCAGCCTTTCGTGGCGCTCGGCGGCGGCATCGTGAGCCGGGCGGATGGCACGCACGGCGAACGGCATCGCCATCACCGCATTGACGGTCACGACCATGACCGGCGCGAGCGCGAAGACGTCGACGCCCTGCCGCACCAGCACGAACCATCCGGCGCCGACGACGACCGGCGGCACCACCAGAACGAGGCCGGCGCCGGTATCGGTCATCTTCTCGAGCAACGGTCGCTTGTTGCCCGCTCGGGCGGCGGCAAGCGCGTGCCGCGCCATGACGAGGGCGAGGGAAAGCGCGCAGGCCAGCGCCGCCGAAAGCGAGGCGAAAACGAGGCTCGTCAGCGCGGCACCTTGGACAGAGGCTTCGGTGGCAAGGCGGCCGAGGTCGGCTTCCAGCCCGGATGCGACGGTGGCCAGCATCGGCCCGCCGACGAAAACCAGTGCAGCGAGGATGACGGCGGCGTTCATGATCCTCTCGCCGATACGGGCGTCGATATAGCTGCGCCGCGCCACCGAGAGGTTGGCGTCGCCCGTCGTGTTGGCCCCGAGCTTCGTCAGCAGGGCCACCGCCGCCGCCGTCAGCACGATCTGCAGCAGCGTCAGCGCCACCGCCCGCGCGGGGTCGAAGTCGAAGCGCAGCGCCTGGTAGATCGCGACCTCGAGGGTGGTTGCGGCGGGGCCGCCGCCGAGCGTGAGTACGATGGTGAAGGAGGTGATGCAGAGCATGAACACCAGCCCGGCGGTGCCGGGCAGGGCCGTGCGCATCGCCGGCCATTCGATCAGCCGAAAGCTCGCGCGCGCGCCCATGCCGAGCTGGCTCGCCAGCCGCAATTGGTCGGCGGGAACGGTCTGCAACGATTCGAGCAGCAGCCGCGTCGCGAGAGGCAGGTTGAAGAAGACATGCGCGACGAGGATGCCGGAAAGCCCGTAGATGCCCGGCCAGGTGCCTCCGCCCAGCGCACCGAGGGGGGCGGCGAAATAGCCGGCGCGGCCATAGAGCGTCAGAATGCCGAGGGCCGCGACGATCGCCGGCAACGCCAGCGGCACGCCGAACAGGCGCAGGATCAGCCCGCGGCCGGGAAACTCCGGATGTCGTGCAAGCGCGCGGGCGACAAGGATCGCCGGGCCGACCGAAAGCAGCATCGACAGCAGTGCCTGCCACAGCGTGAAGCGGGCGATACGAAAGAGATAGGAATCGAAGGCTGCATAGGCGCCTTCGGGGTTGCGCCAGGCTTCGACGCCGAGGCCTGCGAAGGCACCGCCGATCAGCAGGCCGATGGCCGCCAGCGCGAGGATGCCTGCGGCGATGCGGGGGTCGCGATGGCTTATCTGCATGATGGGCCGGACTTTGCAGGGTGCGGACTGTAAGGCCGACTAACATTGCGCCCTGTCGCGCCCCCCTCTGGCCTGCCGGCCATCTCCCCCACAAGGGGGGAGATCAGCTGCTTCAGCCTCCCTCTGCTTCCAGCAGCGCCAAAGATTGGCGCAGGCCATGCCACAGCCAATCTCCCCCCTTGTGGGGGAGATGGCCGGCAGGCCAGAGGGGGGTGTTGAAGCGCGGCCACGTTCCAGCCTTACGAGCTTACCTGCTCATCACGCCGAGCCACTCGTCGACCCAGGCCTTGCGGTTGGCGGCGACCTCGTCGGCGCTGAAGAGCAGCGTCTTGGACGGCTTCACCAGCTTGTCGAAGGCGGGGTTGAGCGGCTTGTCGGTCTTGCCGGCCGGCAGCATCCAGTTGGTCTCAGGCACCACGTCCTGGAAGCCCGGGCCGGTCATGAAGGCCATGAACTTCTCCGACAGCGGGTTCTTGGCGCCCGTGGTGGTTATGCCGGCGACCTCGATCTGGAGATAGTGGCCTTCCTCGAAGGATGCGGCCTGGTAGCGCTCGGTGTTCTCGGCGACGATGTGGTAGGCGGGCGAGGTCGTGTAGGACAGCACCATCGGCGCCTCGCCCTTGGTGAACAGGCCATAGGCCTCGCTCCAGCCCGGGGTGACGGTCAGCACGCGGCCCTTGAGCTTGGCCCAGGCCTCGGGCGCCTTGTCGCCATAGACCGACTTGACCCAGAGCAGCAGGCCGAGGCCCGGCGTCGAGGTGCGCGGATCCTGGATGGCGATCTTCTCCTCGGGGTTGCCCTCGACCAGGTCCTTCAGGCTCTTGGGCGGGGTCTTCAGCTTCTCGGTATCATAGACGACGGCGAAGTAGCCGTAGTCGTAGGGCACGAAGGTGTCGTCCTTCCAGTCGCCGGGGACCTTGATGTCGTTGCCCGCCGCGGCGTGCGGCACGAACAGGCCGGTCGCCTTGGCCTCGGCGGTCAGGTTGGTGTCGAGGCCGAGCACGATGTCGGCCTTGGTCGAGGCCCCCTCGAGCTTGACGCGGTTGAGCAGCGCCACGCCGTCGGCCACCGAGACGAAATCGACCGCGCAGGCGCATTCGGCCTCGAAAGCCTTCTTCACCTGCGGGCCGGGGCCCCATTCTGAGGTGAAGCTCTCATAGGTGTAGATGGTGAGCTTGCCTTCGGCCGAAGCCGGGAAGGCAGCGGCGGCAAGCGCCAGGGCGGATGTCAGCGACAGGATCAGCGAGCGCATCGGCGCCTCCTTCATTAGGGTTGAAAGGGAATTTGAAGCGCCGGGGCGTCCGAAGCATCTAATCCCTCCGCCGGTACAAACCGGATCAGGTTCGGCGGGTTGGCCGGAATTCTCCCAGCCTCTCAGCCGGCCCGCTTGCGCGCGACAGGCACCCCGTTAGAGCGATCCAAGAAATAGAGCCGGCGAAGGGGCGGTGCAAGCGCAAGTTTCAGGCACGCGCGGCGGCCTTCCGTTTCGGCTGCCGGGCTGGTAATGGCCACGGCATGAGCCGGTTCACCATCCTCCTCGGCGGCGAGATATTCCGCACGCCGCGCCTCGACAGCCAGGTCGCGGGCAGCCGCGTGATCGCGGCCGATTCCGGCATCCGCCACGCGGCCATGCTCGACCTGGTCCCGGAACTCTGGCTGGGCGACTTCGATTCCGTGCCGGCCGATCTCGATGCCCGCCTGGCCGGCCTGCCGCGCGAGACCTTTCCCGCCGACAAGGACAAGACCGACGGCGAGTTGGCCATCGCCGCGGCTCTTGATCGTGGCGCCACCTCGCTGGTTCTCGCCGGCGCCTTTGGCGGCCCGCGCGCCGACCATGCCTTCCTGCATCTGGCGCTGGCGCTCAGGCTTGCGGAAGCCGGTACCGAGGTGCTGCTCACCAGCGGCCGCCAGGAGGGTGTGCCTTTGCTCCCTGGTGCTGCCGACTTCGACTATGACGCGGGCACGTTGTTTTCCGTGCTCGCCTTCTCCGCGCTCTCCGGCCTCTCCGAAGAGGGCGCCAAATGGCCGCTCGACAAGGTCGAGGTGCCGTTCGGTTCCTCGCTGACCTTGTCGAACGAAGTTCGCGGGCGGCTCAGCATATCGCTGGCCGACGGCCGCGCCTTGCTTCTCGCACATCCCTTTCCCGCCTCGGAATTCTGAAAAATGGCGCCACCGCTCCTCAATCTCGACGGCATCCGCCTGACCTTCGGCGGCGTGCCGCTGCTCGACGGGGCGGCGCTCTCCGCCTCGGCCGGCGACAAGATCGCGCTCGTCGGCCGCAACGGTTCGGGCAAGTCGACGCTGCTCAAGATCGCCGCCGGCCTGGTCGAGCCGACCGACGGCGAGGTGTTCCGCCAGCCTTCGGCGACCATCCGCTACCTGCCGCAGGCGCCCGACATGGACGGTTTTGCCAGCGTGCGCGCCTATGTCGAGGCGGGCTTGGGACCGGCCGACGATCCGCATCGCGCCACCTACCTGCTCGATCATCTCGGGCTCACCGGCGAGGAGCGCCCCGGCGACCTTTCCGGCGGCGAGGCGCGCCGCGCAGCACTCGCCCGCGTCATGGCGCCGGAGCCGGACATCGTGCTGCTCGACGAGCCGACCAACCATCTCGACCTCTCGGTCATCGAATGGCTGGAGGAAGAACTCATCCGCACCTCTTCGGCGCTGATCCTGATCTCGCACGACCGCCGCTTCCTCGAACGCGTCAGCCGCAACACGGTCTGGCTCGATCGCGGCCAGACGCGCCGGCTCGACCGCGGCTTCGCCCATTTCGAGGAATGGCGCGACCAGATCCTCGAGGAGGAGGAGCGCGAGCAGCACAAGCTCGGCCGCCAGATCGTGCGCGAGGAGCACTGGCTGCGCTACGGGGTGACCGCCCGGCGCAAGCGCAACATGCGCCGGCTCGGCGAATTGCAGTCGATGCGGCAGCGCTTCCGCAGCCATCGCGGCGCCGAAGGCGTGGCGACCATGGTGGCGAGTGACGCCGCCGAATCCGGCAAGCTGGTCATCGAAGCCAAGAACATCGAGAAGAGCTTCGGCGAGCTGAACGTCGTCAAGGGGTTCTCGACCCGCATCCAGCGCGGCGACCGCGTCGGTCTCGTAGGGCCGAACGGCGCCGGCAAGACGACTCTGCTCAGGATGCTGACCGGGGAGATGGAGCCCGATGTCGGCAACGTCCGGCTCGGCGTCAACCTCGAGATCGCGACCCTCGACCAGAAGCGCGAGGCGGTCGACCCGAACGAGACGCTCACGAGCTACCTCACCGACGGGCGCGGCGAGAACCTCGTCATCAACGGCGAGCAGCGCCACGTCGTCTCCTACATGAAGGACTTCCTGTTCAAGCCCGAGCAGGCGCGCACGCCGGTGCGCGAGCTTTCCGGCGGCGAGCGCGCCCGGCTGATCCTGGCACGCGTCCTGGCGCGTCCGGCCAATCTTTTGGTGCTCGACGAACCGACCAACGACCTCGACATGGAGACGCTGGAACTGCTGCAGGAACTGGTCGCGGGTTTCGCCGGCACCGTCATCCTGGTCAGCCACGACCGCGATTTCCTCGACCGCACGGTCACCAGCATCATCGCGCCAGACGGCGACGGCAAATGGGTCGAATATGCCGGCGGCTATTCCGACATGCTGGCGCAGCGCGGCGTGGCTAGGCTCGAGGACCGCAAGGCGCGCAAGCCGAATGCCGAGCCGTCGGGCGGCTCCCGGCCGGCGGCGGACGCCCCCAAGGCAGCGGCCAGGAAGCTTTCCTTCAAGCAGAAGTTCGCGCTCGACAATTTGCCCAAGAAGATCGACGCGGTGACGGCATCGATCTCGCGGCTGGAGAACCAGATCGCCGATCCGGCCTTCTACGAACGCGACCCGAACGGCTTCCAGAAAACCATCGCCGCCCTCGACAAGGAACGCGTGTCGCTGGCCGCGCTGGAGGAGGAATGGCTCGAGCTGGAGATGCTGCGCGAGGAGCTCGAAGGCTGAAGCGTTTCCGCTTTTCTTCGAAGCGCAAGAGCGCCCCAACCCGACGCAATTCCGGGCGAAAACCGCCTCGCACCTTGCTGGAATTGCTGCGGCCGGATTGCAGCACTTGATCGGTGCGCATATGTTATGCGCATGATCGGTGCTGCCCTGTTGCAGAAAGCTCCTAAACCCGTCCGCAAGCCGACCAACGTGACCATCGATGCCGCCCTGGTCGAAGAGGCCAAGGCGCTCGGCATCAACATGTCGCAACTCGCCGAGGAGGCCCTGGCGAAGGCCGTCTCCGAGGAAAAGTCGCGGCGGTGGAAGATCGAGAACCAAGCTACGTTGGATGCTTGGAACGACTATGTCGACCAGAACGGGTTGCCTCTGGCCAAATACCGGTACTGATGGCCAGATACGACCTGTTCGCTGGTCCGTATGGTGGCAGTTATCTGCTCGACGTGCAGTCGGACCTGCTCGACCACCTGAAATCACGGGTGGTGGTGCCGCTGCTGCCTGCGGAAGACGCTCCGCCGCCGGTCAGGACGCTCAATCCGGTATTCGATATCGATGGCCGAAAGCTGATCATGGCTACGCACCTCATCGGTGCTGTCGCGGTTTCCGAATTGGGAGAACCGCGCGCCAATCTAGGCGAGCGCCACGACCAGATTATTGACGCCCTGGACATGCTGTTCCAAGGCTTCTGACGCGGGCACCACGTCACTTCAGGCAGCCTTAGCCTGCCGCCTTGGCCTCCCAGGCCTTCATGGCTTCCTCGAACGCCTTGTCGCCCGGAATGCCCTTTTCCATGGTGAAGAGGGCGCGGCGGCCGGACTTGTAGACCACCGGCACGTCGATCCAGCTGCGGCGGCGCAGCAGGTTCAGGTTGGTGTCCATCTCGGCCTTGGTGTCGTTGAGCGCGACGAGGAAGAAGCCGTCGGCGATCTTGGCCGGAATGCCCAGGAGCGGGCTTCCCGCATCCTGCTCGGAGCTCTTCAGCGCCACGCGCAGGATGTTCTCGATGCCGCCGCCCTCGAAGCCGTCCGGCGTGAGGAAGATCATTTCGAGTATATGGCTCGCCGGCAGCGTCTTGTCGGCGTTGCGGCGGATGGTCATGCGCAGCTGGATGTCCTTGCCGGGGATCGTCGCCTCGGCGCGGATCGCGGGCTCCGGCGGCAGGTCGCCGCCGGGCGATTCCTGCACCACCGACCAGACCACCGAGCCGGGCTCTGCCGACCCCTGGGCCACGTTGGTGCGTTCCTCGTAGAAGATCGCCTTCTGGCCCACTGCAACCTGGGCGTTCTCGGTCGCCGCGGGCGCCGGGTTGGCACCGGCCGCTTCGGCTGGCGCGGGAGTCGCCGGCGTCGGTCCGGGTGTTGGCTCGGGTTCCGTGGACGGCGCCTGGGTCAGCGCGGCGACGGAGGTGCCTTCGCCGATGCTGCTGCCGCCGCCGGCGGGACCGGGGTCGACTTCCTTGCCGTCGGATGTCAGCCGCTGCGTAAGCTTGACCTGCCCGTCTTCAGCCGACGGTTCGGCGGTCTGCTCGCCACCGGTGGCAGCCGGTGCCGTCGCCTCGTTCGCGGCCGGCGCGGGTGCAGCAGGCTTGTCGCTGCCGGAACCGATCAGCGCGTCGCGGTTCGACCACAGGGCGTAACCGCCGCCGCCGACCACCGCGACGGCCAGCACGGCCGCGATCAGGCCGCCGCCGATGCGGCGGCGCGGCTTCTGCCTGTATTTCTGGAACGGATCGGCATCGCTCTCCGGCGCATCGAAGTCATCGTCGCGAGCGGCTTCCGGCGTCTCGTCATACTGGTCGTCGTCGGCCAGGAATTCCGGCGGCGGGGCGCTTGGCCGCGGCTGCGGCGCGACCGAAGCCGCAGGGCGCGGCGGCGCCACGGGAGCGGGCGCGGGAGCCGGCGCCGCCGGTTCGGCCATGGCGGCCGGCTGGGCATGAAGCGGCTTGTTCCTGTTGCGGTCGATGGAGGAGAAGACGTTCTCGAGTTCGGCCAGCGGGTCGTCGTAGGTCGGCTTCGGGCCGTACTCCGCCTCCACGGTCGCGATGGCGTCCTCCAGCGTCTTCTTCTGGCGGTCGGCGACGCTTTGCGGCGGCGGCGGGTTGATGGCGGCAAGCTTGGCCGAAATCGTCGCGCGGGCCTTGTCGTACACCCGCGCACGCATGGCCGGCGTCGTCTCGCCCATGCCGTCCAGCGTCTTCTTCAGAACCGCTACGAAGTCTGCCATGCTCTCGTCGACCTATCTGTTCATCCTCGGGCCGCGTCTCCGCCTGACATTGCGGCCCGCCGGGGTGTCAATAACTAGTCTTCAAACGGATCGGTCACAAGTATGGTGTCGTCCCGTTCGGGGCTGGTCGAAAGCAGCGCCACCGGAGCACCGATCAGCTCCTCGATGTGGCGGACATACTTCACCGCCTGCGCCGGCAAGTCGTTCCAGCTGCGTGCGCCCGCCGTCGTGCCCTTCCAGCCTTCGAGCGTCTCGTACACCGGCTCGACGCGCGCCTGCGCGCCCTGGCTGGCCGGCAGGTAGTCGATCAGTTCGCCGTCGAGCTTGTAGCCGGTGCAGACCTTGATCTCGTCGAGGCCGTCGAGCACGTCCAGCTTGGTCAGCGCGATGCCCTTGATGCCGTTGACCGCGACCGCCTGGCGCACCAGCACCGCGTCGAACCAGCCGCAGCGGCGCTTGCGCCCTGTCACCACGCCGAACTCATGGCCGCGCGTGCCGAGGAATTCGCCGATCTCGTTCTGCTGCTCGGTCGGGAACGGGCCCTCGCCGACGCGGGTGGTGTAGGCCTTGGTGATGCCGAGCACATAGTGGATCGATCCCGGCCCCATGCCCGAGCCGGCTGCCGCCTGGCCGGCGACCGTGTTGGACGAGGTGACGAACGGATAGGTGCCGTGGTCGATGTCGAGCAGCGTGCCCTGCGCGCCCTCGAACAGGATGCGCTCGCCGGCGCGGCGCTTGTCGTCCAGCACCTTCCAGACGCGGTCCATATAGGGCAGCACCTTGTCGGCGACCGAGGTCAGCTCCGCCATGATGGCTTCGTGGGTCACCTCGGGATGGCCGAGGCCGCGACGCATCGCATTGTGGTGCGTCAACAGCCGGTCGACCTTGAGGGGCAGGGTGTCCAAATCCGCCAAGTCCATCACCCGCACGGCACGGCGTCCCACCTTGTCTTCATAGGCGGGGCCGATGCCGCGGCGTGTCGTGCCAATCTTCGTGCCCGAATTGGAGGCGGCGTCCTCGCGGAAACCATCCAGCTCGCGATGCAGCGACAGGATAAGCGCGGTGTTTTCGGCTATTTTCAGGCGATCCGGGCCGATCTCGACGCCCTGGGCGCGGATCTTTTCCAGCTCGGCCACGAAGGCGTGCGGATCGAAGACCACGCCGTTGCCGATGATCGACAGCTTGCCTTCACGCACGACGCCGGAAGGCAGCAGCGACAGCTTGTAGACCTTGCCGTCGACCACCAGCGTGTGGCCGGCGTTGTGTCCGCCCTGGAAACGGACGACCACGTCGGCGCGCTCCGACAGCCAGTCCACGATCTTGCCCTTGCCTTCGTCGCCCCATTGCGAGCCGACGACCACCACATTGGCCATGGTTCTTTCCTTCCGGTTTCGCGGGTGAAGCCGCGAACAGTTCAAAATGACAGGCCTCTATAGCGCCAAGCAATTGGATGCGCGACCCTTCTTTTGCCCTCCGAGGCATAACAAAATGCTGCTTTGGACGCATTTACTTGGCCCTCCGGCGCACTTACGCCGGAGAGCCCGCTCCCTGCCGCCGAAGGCGCGACCGAATGCATCGAAATGCCTATGTCCTGTTGCTGTTGACCGCCCTGTTCTGGGGCGGCAACTCCGTCGCCGGCAAGCTGGCCGTCGGGCATGTGTCGCCGATGCTGCTGACGGCGCTGCGCTGGGGCATCGCCGCCGTCATCCTGGGTGCGATCGGCTGGCGGCGGCTCAGGCTCGACTGGCCGGCCGTGCGCGGCAACCTGCCGCTGCTCACCTTGCTCGGGGCGCTCGGCTTCACGGTCTTCAACGCCGCGCTCTACTCTGCCCTCAACTTCACCACGGCGATCAACACCAGCATCGAGCAGGCAGGCATACCGATGTTCATCTTCGCCGCCAACTTCCTGCTCTTCCGCATCAAGGTCACGATCGCCCAGGTCTTTGGCTTCGTGCTGTCGCTGACCGGCATCGCGCTCACCGCCAGCCACGGCGATCTTACGACGCTGCTCATGCTCGACGTCAATTTCGGCGACACGCTCATGCTGATCGCGGTGCTGGTCTACAGTGCCTACACGGTCGCCCTGCGCTTCAAGCCGGAAATCCACTGGCAGAGCCTGATGATCGTCCTGACCGGATCGGCCTTCGTCATGTCGATCCCGTTCGCGCTGTGGGAGATGAATGCCGGCCGGCTGATCCTGCCGGATGCGACGGGCTGGCTGCTCACCGGCTACATCGTGCTGTTCCCCTCGACCATCGCGCAGATCTTCTACATCCGCGGCGTCGAGCTGATCGGCGCCAACCGTGCCGGGCTGTTCATCAACATGGTGCCGATCTTCGGCACCATCCTTTCGGTCCTCATCATCGGCGAGGACTTCCAGCTCTACCACGCGATCGCCTTCGCGCTGGTGCTCGGCGGCATCTGGATCGCCGAGCACAGTGGCCGCAAGATGGCCCTGGAACCGCCGAACGCCAATCCGGGTTGAGCCGCCGCGCGAGGCCAAAGAAAAAGGCGCGGACCATGCCGCGCCCTCTTCAGCCTTGGGAGGCAATCTCTCGGGCCGTTCAGAAGCCGTTGACGTCGAACTGCAGGCGCCTGGCCGAGTCGATCGACTTGTGCGCGCGCACCTTGGCCAGCACGTCCTCGGGGAAGGGCGCGTCGAGGTAGAGCAGCGCGATCGCGTCGCCGCCCGGCCGGTCGCGGCCGAGCGAGAAGTTGGCGATGTTGACGCCGTTCTCGCCGCAGACCGTGCCGAGCAGGCCGATGATGCCGGGGGCGTCCGCGTTGGTGGTGTAGAGCATGTGCTGGCCGACCTCGGCGTCGAGGTTGATGCCCTTGATCTGGATGAAGCGCGGCTTGCCGTCGGAGAAGCAGGTGCCGGCGATCGAGCGGGTCATGTGCTCGGTCTTGACCGTCAGCTTGATGTAGCCGTCGAATACGCCCGACTTGTCGCGCTTGACCTCGGCGACGATGATGCCGCGCTCCTTCACCATGATCGGCGCCGACACCATGTTGACGTCGGCGACCTGCGGCCGGATCAGGCCGGCGAGGGCCGCGCTGATCAGCGCCTTGGTGTTCATCTGCGCGGTGGAGCCGTCGAACAGGATCTCGACCTCGGTGATGGGGTCTTCCGTCACCTGGCCGACAAAGGCGCCGAGCACTTCGGCGAGCTTTACGAAGGGCTTGAGCCTCGGGGCTTCCTCGGCGGTGATCGAGGGCATGTTGATGGCGTTGGTGACCGCACCCTTGGTCAGGTAGTCCGACATCTGTTCGGCCACCTGGAGGGCCACGTTCTCCTGCGCCTCCGAGGTCGAAGCGCCGAGATGCGGCGTGCAGACCACGTTCTCCATGTTGAACAGCTCGTTCTGGTCGGCCGGCTCGACCTCGAACACGTCGACGCCGGCGCCCGCCACCTTGCCGCTCTTCAACGCGGCGATCAGGTCCTTCTCGACCACCAGGCCGCCGCGGGCGCAGTTGATGATGCGCACGCCGTTCTTCATCTTGGCGATCGCCTCGGCGTCGATGATGTTGCGCGTCTTGTCGGTCAGCGGGGTGTGCAGCGTGATGAAGTCGGCGCGGTGGAACAACTCGTCGAGCTCGACCTTCTCGACGCCCAGTTCCTCGGCGCGATGCTCGGAGAGGAACGGGTCGAAGGCGACGACATGCATCTTCAGGCCGACGGCGCGGGTGGCGACGATCGAGCCGATGTTGCCGCAGCCGATCAGGCCGAGCGTCTTGCCGGTGATCTCGACGCCCATGAAGCGGTTCTTTTCCCACTTGCCGGCATGCGTCGAGGCGTTGGCCTCGGGGATCTGGCGGGCAACGGCGAACATCAGCGCAATCGCGTGCTCGGCGGTGGTGATCGAATTGCCGAACGGCGTATTCATGACGATGATGCCGCGGCGCGAGGCAGCGGGGATGTCGACATTGTCGACGCCGATGCCGGCGCGGCCGACGACCTTGAGATTGGTCGCAGCCGAGATCAGCTTCTCGGTCACCTTGGTGGCCGAGCGGATGGCGAGGCCGTCATACTGGCCGATGACTTCGAGCAGCTTTTCCTTGTCCTTGCCGAGGTCCGGCAGGTAGTCGACTTCGATGCCGCGGTCCTTGAAGATCTGGACGGCGGTGGTGGAGAGTTTGTCGGAAACGAGAACGCGGGGCATGGGTTTATCCCTTTGCGATTGGCCTGCCTCCCCCTTGTGGGGAGGTCGGTCGCGAAGCGACCGGGTGGGGTAACTGGGCTGAAACAGGATGGGAGTGCGACTGACGAGGCACCCCCACCCCGATCCGCTTTGCGGATCGACCCTCCCCACAAGGGGGAGGGTAAAGGGCGTCAGGCGGCTGCCTTGAGCGCGGCTTTCTGGTTGGCGAAGGCCCAGTCGAGCCACGGCATCAGGGCTTCGAGATCGGAGGTCTCGACGGTGGCGCCCGTCCAGATGCGCAGGCCGGGGGGCGCATCGCGATAGGCGCCGATGTCGAAGGCGACGCCTTCCTTCTCCAGCGCCGAGACCATTGCCTTGGCGAAAGCCGCCTGGCCATCCTTGTCGAGTGCCGCCACGTCCGGGTCGACGATCGACAGGCAGACGGAGGTGTTCGAGCGCGTTTCCGGCACGACCGCGAGGTGGCCGAGCCAGCCCGAGTTTGCGACGAAGCGATCGATGACGGCGAAATTGGCGTCGGCCCGGGCGACCAGAGCGTCGAGCCCGCCGAGGACCTTGGCCCACTTCAGCGCATCGAGATAGTCCTCGACGCAGAGCATCGACGGGGTATTGATGGTCTCGCCCTTGAAGATGCCCTCGATCAGCTTGCCGTTCGAGGTCAGGCGGAAGATCTTGGGCAGCGGCCAGGCCGGCTTGTAGGTCTCGAGACGTTCGGCGGCGCGGGGGCTCAGGATCAGCATGCCGTGCGCGCCTTCGCCGCCCAGCACCTTCTGCCAGGAGAAGGTGACCACGTCGAGCTTGGCAAAGTCGAGCCGCTGGGCGAAGGCTGCCGATGTGGCGTCGCAGATGGTCAGGCCCTTGCGATCGGCGGGGATGAAGTCGCCGTTGACGACGCGCACGCCAGACGTCGTGCCGTTCCAGGTGAAGACCACGTCGCGGTCGAAATCGACCTTGGAAAGGTCCGGCAGCTCGCCATAGGCGGCTTCGAACTTGCGCGTGTCGGCGAGCTTGAGCTGCTTGACCACGTCGGTGATCCAGCCGGCGCCGAAGCTTTCCCAGGCGACCATGTCGACGCCGCGCTCGCCGAGCAGCGACCACATCGCCATTTCGACGGCGCCCGTGTCGGAGGCCGGAACGATGCCGATGCGGTAGTCGGCGGGAACCTTGAGCACTTCGCGCGTCAGCTCGATCGCCTGCTCGAGCTTGGTCTTGCCGATCTTGGCGCGGTGCGAGCGGCCCAAAGGCGCGTCGGCGAGGGCCTGGAGCGACCAGCCGGGACGTTTTGCGCAGGGACCTGAGGAGAAATTGGGGTTTGCCGGACGGAGTCCGGGCTTGGCGACGATCGTCATCGTGGTTCTATCCTTCCAGATAGTTGGCCCCTCGTTGGGGAGGGGTGGCCCACGGACGGCGATACAGAAACCGGCCCGGAATCGCAATAGCCAATGTGACGCAAGGTGACGTTTGCGCCTGCGTGCCGCATGTCGAAACGGCATTCCCCGCGTACCGCCGCCGCCAAGCGGCAAACTTGCGTGGCACTGGAGGCCACTGCCGTCCGCGTCGCCATCGCAACAGCTGTGGGGAACGCGCTTCCGGGCTGGGACGCCTCGCCGCGCCTTGGCCCCGGTTGATGCCGGGGCTCTTGTTGTGGGCGGCCGGTAGGCGACAGCGCCAAGCCCGGGCGGGGCGGCATCCCATCGCGTCCGAATCGTCAGCCGCATTTGTCTCGTCCAAATTCTTTGAATTCTCCAATGTACCAGATACGAACTTCCTTTTCATCTACGTATGCTGATAGGGCGCTCGACATATTCCTGTATAAGTTGTGACAGGATTGCAACATTGACCGCAATTATGCGATGCAAGGTTGTATTTGAGGCTGATGCCGCCCCCGTTCGTGCTATCTGTCAAGCAATGGAAGTAATGGAGCGGGATATGATTAAGATAATCTTGGCGTCGGTCTTGACGCTGCTTGCAGGTACGGCATATGCCGCCGATGCGGTGGTAGAACCGGAGGCGGCGCCGGTCGCGGAACTGACGCCGGCCTTCGTCTGGAGCGGCGGCTATGTCGGCCTCCAGGGCGGTTACGGCTGGACGGATGTCGACGTGAGCGTGGACATCGGCCCTGGGTTGTCGGATTCGTTTGATGCCAATGGCGGTTTCGCCGGCCTGTATGCCGGCTATAACTTCCAGTCCGGCAGCTTCGTTGGCGGCATCGAGGCCGACATCAACAAGGCGTGGATCGACGAGACGGCCTTGGTCGGCCCGATCGAGGCGGATACCGAGCTCGACTGGTTCGGCTCGATTCGCGGCCGCGCCGGCTTCGCCTTCGACAGGGCGCTTGTCTTCGGCACGGCCGGCGTCGCCTTCGCCAGCGCCTCCGCCGACGTGCTGGGCGAGAGCTACGATCTGAATTATACGGGCTGGACGATTGGTGGCGGCGCCGAATATGCCGTGACCGACAACATCACGCTGCGTGGCGAATACCGTTACTATGATTTCGGCAGCGACGACTTCGATGTCGGTCCCGTCAACGTCGAAGCCGATCTCAAGATGCACGCGATCTCGTTCGGCGCGGCCTACAAGTTCTGATCCACGGTCACGGCGCAGAAACGAAAAGACCCCGGCGGATCGCCGGGGTCTTTTCGTGTTTGCAGACAGTCGCGGTTCGCGCCGGTCACCAGATCTCGTAGCGCAGGCCGACCTTGATCTCGTGCTGGTCGAGGCCGCCGTCCTTGCCCTGGATGCCCCTGGCGCCTGCCGCGGAATCGGTGGCGTTCCAGCCGAACATGTCGCCGCCGTCGATGCGGCGGTACTTGTAGCCCAGGTCGACCTTCAGGTTCTGCGACAAGTCGTAGGCGACACCGGCCATGAGCGCGTAGGTGAAGCGCCAGTCCTTGGCGCCGCCGCGCGTGTCGGTCGTCGGCGGCGCGACGGGGCACGCGACCCCGCCGTCCACGCAGTAGTTGGTGCTGCCGAGATCGGACCAGCTGACATAGGAGTAGCCGGCGCCGGCGCCGACATAGGGCGTGAAGCCGACATAGGTGCCGAGATCGGCATAGGCATTGGCCATGATGCTGATGGCCGACATTTCGGCGCTGTCCTCGCTGCGGCAGGTGGTGCCCACCGGGCCGCCGCAGGGCGTGGTGCTCGACGTCGTGCCGGAGAAGTCGGCGCGGAAGCCGTCGACCGTCACGTCGCCGCGGAAGTAGTCGGTGAAGCGATAGCCGACGCCGCCGCCAAAGGTGAACTCGCCGTCCAGGTCTTCGCTGTCGAAGGATGCGCTGCCATAGGTCGACGGCGCGGTGAAGGTGCGGTAGCTGGCCGAGCCGGCGCTGGTCGAAAGGGCATAGCCGATGTCACCGCGCAGGTACCAGCCGGAGCCGACTTCGACCGGGACGTATTCGGGCGCCTCTTCGACGACGATCGGCGGATCGTAGTCGGCGGCGGTCGCAGCCAACGGCCAGAGCGTCATCGCCGCAAGCGCCAGTGCCGCGCGATATTTGAGCGTCATGGGTGCATTCTCCCGAAATGGCGCCGGTTTTGCCCGAGAATCCAGCCGCCGTCGGGAGCATTGTTAACCATAGTGGTTAAGTCGCAGTTAAGGATAACGATTGGTTAGCAGCCCCATCGCTCCGACTTAAAAACGAAACCGCCCGGCGCGTGGGCCGGGCGGTTGGAAGGGCTTCGGTGGATGTCTTGCCAGCCTAGTTCAGCGAGTAACGGACGCCGAGCTTGAGATCGTGCGAGGCGATGTCCTTGAACGTGATGCCGGGAAGCGGGGGCTCCGCCGGATCGAAGTTGTAGAGGGTGCCGGTACGCGCGTCGCCGAGGTTGACGTAGCTGTAGCCCAGGTCGATGGTCATGCGTTCGGTGGCCTGGATGCCGATGCCGGCGTGCAGGGCCCAGGCGAAGTTCCACTTCGACGTCGTGTTGGCGTAGCCGCCGCCGCCGTTGATTTCATTGACGTCGCGGAAGTTCGAGATGGTGTTGCGCGAGGCGCCGATGCCGGCGCCGACATAGGGCGTGATGCCGCTGAAGGTACCCAGGTCCGCGTAGGCGTTGGCCAGGAACAGCCATTCCGACTTCTTGCCGCTGTAGTCGTTGGTGTAGGTGGTGGGTGGCGCGCCGGTCCACGTCACCCGGTCGAGCGCATTGAAGTCAGCCGCGCCGCGATATTCGACGCCGATGTCGCCGCGCAGGTAGTCGTTGAACTTGTAGCCGATGCCCACGCCCATGATCGGGGCGGACGAGAAGTCTCCCTTGTCCAGCCAGGTGTGGTCGATGATGCCGGGATTCTGAAAAGCCTCCGATTCCAGCCTGTCGAGGAACTGGTTGCTCATGCCGATGTTGCCGCGCAGGTACCAGCCGCCATAGGACGGCTGCTCGACCTCGATGACGGGCTCGACCGGGTCTGCCGCGAATGCCGGGGCCGCGACGCCGAGCAGCAGCGCGGCGACAAATGCCTTTGTTCCAAAGTTGTGCATGATGAATACCCTATACTTACGGACCCGCTACGTGCCCGACCATGACTAACCGGCGTGGATAATGCTTGGTATAGGTTAAGGCCGGCTTAACCCTGTCGGTTAACCACGAATGCTTGGCGGCAACTTTGCCGGCGCAAGTCGAGCGCAGCCCGGCGCGCACAAAAAAGCCCGCTC
Source organism: Mesorhizobium sp. CC13 (assembly GCF_039907765.1). Classification (NCBI taxonomy): domain Bacteria; kingdom Pseudomonadati; phylum Pseudomonadota; class Alphaproteobacteria; order Hyphomicrobiales; family Phyllobacteriaceae; genus Mesorhizobium; species Mesorhizobium sp. CC13. Next base: position 160,377 of record NZ_JARDJI010000006.1, read on the forward strand.
GCGGCGGGCTTTCTTGATGCGGCAAGAATTGGTTCGGTCAGGCGGCCGAACGGCTCTCGGCAATGACGCCGACGATGTCGTTGACGACGGTTTCGACCAGCTGCGGGTCGTCGCCTTCGGCCATGACGCGGATCAGCGGCTCGGTGCCCGAGGGGCGGATGACGAGCCGGCCCGACGTGCCGAGCCGGTTGCGCGCCTCCTCGATGGCAGCCATCACCGGGGCTTCCTCCAGCGGCTTGCCGCCCGAGAAGCGCACGTTCTTGAGCAGTTGCGGCACCGGCTCGAAGGTGCGGCTGAGCTCGCTCATCGGCTTGCCCGAGCGCTTGATGCAGGCCAGCACCTGGAGTGCCGCCACCAGGCCGTCGCCGGTGGTGGAGAAGTCGGACAGCACGATATGGCCGGACTGCTCGCCGCCGATGTTCAGGCCGTGCGCGCGCATGTGCTCGACCACGTAGCGGTCGCCCACCTTGGTGCGGTGCAGTTCGAGGTTCATGCCGCCGAGGAAGCGTTCGAGCCCGAGGTTGGACATGACGGTCGCCACCAGGCCGCCGCCGGCGAGGCGGCCGCTCTGCTGCCACGACTGGGCGATCAGCGCCATGATCTGGTCGCCGTCGACGATGGTGCCGTTCTCGTCGACGATGACCACGCGGTCGGCGTCGCCGTCGAGCGCGATGCCGATGTCGGCGCGCACCTCGTGCACCTTCTTCTGCAGCCCGGCCGGATGGGTCGAGCCGCACTCATGGTTGATGTTGAAGCCGTTGGGCTCGACATTGATGGCGATCACCTCGGCGCCGAGTTCCCACAGCACGGCGGGCGCCACCTTGTAGGCGGCGCCGTTGGCGCAGTCGACGACGATGCGCAGTCCGGCGAGCGACATGGAGCGGGGCAGGGTGCGCTTGGCGAATTCGATGTAGCGGTCATGCACGCCGTCGACCCGCTTGGCGCGGCCGAGCCCGTCGGAATCGGCGAGCAGCGCCGTCACGTCATCGTCGAGCATCGCCTCGATGCGCTGCTCGATCTCGTCGGAGAGCTTGTAGCTGTCGGGGCCGAACAGTTTTATGCCGTTGTCGTGGTAGGGGTTGTGCGACGCCGAGATCATCACCCCGATGTCGGCGCGCAGCGAGCGCACCAGCATGGCGACCGCGGGCGTCGGGATCGGGCCGAGCAGGAACACGTCCATGCCGGCGGCGCAGAGGCCGGAGACCAGCGCGTTCTCGATCATGTAGCCGGAAAGGCGCGTGTCCTTGCCGACGACGACGCGGTGGCGATGGCTGCCGCGCTGGAACGAAAGCCCGGCGGCCATGCCGACCTTCATGGCGACTTCCGCCGTCATTGGAAATTTGTTGGCCCGCCCGCGAATGCCGTCGGTGCCGAAATAGCGTCCTGCCATCTTGCCTGTCCCCGTGGTGTCCACCCGTTTTTGCTTTGCCACAGTTGCCACCCGGAAAAACATCACTTTTGGTGATTTTATGTCATAAAACCTTAGAAAAGCGTTGGGGTTTTTGGGGCTGGGTATTCCGTAGAGCGAGACTGCGGATTGACTGTAGGAATTATTTCCTGCAATGTATGGGTGTGTTGGCGGGCTTGGGGAGATTGGATGCTAGTGCTTGAGATATCCGACAAAGACGTAGGCAAATTGGCGCGCGGCATCACAATTCTTCGGGCTGAGACAACGCTTCTTGCACTGCATCTGCGGCTGAAGGCGGGATACCGGCCTGATCAACCGCGTGTTCCCCGGGGCAACCCAGATGGCGGGCAGTGGACTGATGGAGGCGGCGCTGTAGCCAGAGTCTCCAGTCGGGCCAGTAGTGCAGGTAGGGCTCGTGTTGGTGCACGTTGGTCTAACGCCTCTCCCGGGCAATTGACGAGGCTCGAGATCAGCCATGCCCAAATGCAGACCGCGCTTCAGCAAGTAGGTCGTATCGATCCCAGATGGCGGCCGAGCCCTCAGGCCTATGAGACCATCGAAGGGAACATTTCTTCAAACTTGGCGACGATGCGCGAAGCGCAAGCTCGGCTCGACCAGTTGCGAGGATATGGAATTGGGGTAGGGCCATTTGCTGGTGGTTCCATCACGGCGCGCAATAGCGCCCGAAGCTTCACTCGAGAGGAAAGGGCCGAAATAAACAGGATCGGCCGTGCAACGGGATGCCACACTTGCGGTACGAAGCAGCCTGGAACTCGATCGGGTCATTTTGTTCCGGATCATCAGTTGCCTAGTGCTATGACGCCAGCGCGCCAGAGCCTTTTTCCGCATTGCCTCACGTGTAGTCTTAGACAAGGGGCTTGGATAACCAACAATCTCACGAGGAAGCTATGGAGGAAGTTCGCCGCTGCGTACCTGTACTCAACTCGCTCGTTTTCATCCTGGATGCGAAGCACTCCGTATCCCCGCACGTAGACGGTATCGGAGCCTATTGGAAAACTGACAGTTGCATTGCGGTCGGATGCCTGCCTGATAGCGATGGCGAGACCGAAATAGTCCTGACAACAGATAACGCAGCGCCAGAGGGCCTCAAGTTTCTTGTCGCTGTACGGCTAGTAACTCCGAGCAAGCGAATTGCGATCGAACTTGTGCCTCGCCGGAGGATCGCCGAACTCGAAGTGCCTTCGAAATCGACTACGCTGGAAATCTGGACCGACGGTTATCGTGACACTTCGATCATCCATGCAATCGTCCGCTGACTGGGCGTACTGTCCAATGAAAAACGCCGCGGAGTTCCCCCGCGGCGTTTTGCATTCCACCAATAGTCCTGACCCCGGTCAGTTCGACGGCTGGGGTTCCATGCCGCCTTCGGGCTCTTCGCCCTTCTTCTTGCCGCGGGTCGAGCCGGCCTTCGGCACGGCCGAGCCGCGCGAGGTCGGCGTGTCGTCGCCGAGATCGCGCGAGGGCTTGTTGCCGGCGATAAGCTGCTTGATCTCCTCGCCCGACAGCGTCTCGTATTCGAGCAGGCCCTCGGCGAGCGCGATCCAGTCCTTCTTCTTCTTGGTCAGGATGGAACGGGCGCTCGTATAGGCGTCGTCGATCAGGCGGCGCACTTCGGCGTCGATGATCTGCGCGGTCTCCTCGGAGACGTTCTGGGTGCGCGCCACCGAGTGGCCGAGGAACACCTCTTCCTGGTTCTCGCCATAGGCGACCTGGCCGAGCTTGTCGGAGAAGCCCCAGCGCGTGACCATGGCGCGCGCCAGCTTGGTCGCCTGCTCGATGTCGGAGGAGGCGCCCGAGGTGATGTTCTCCTTGCCGAACTTGATTTCCTCGGCGACGCGGCCGCCCATCATGATGGCGAGGCGCGAGACCATGTACTTGTAGCTCATCGAATAGCGGTCGCCCTCGGGCAGCTGCATGACCATGCCGAGCGCGCGGCCGCGTGGGATGATGGTCGCCTTGTGCAGCGGGTCGGCCGCCGGCACGTTGAGGGCCAGGATGGCGTGGCCGGCCTCGTGATAGGCGGTCAGCTCCTTCTCGGCCTGGGTCATGGCCGAGGAGCGGCGCTCGGCGCCCATCATGATCTTGTCCTTGGCGTCCTCGAACTCGGCCATGGTGACCAGCCGCTTGTTGCGGCGGGCGGCCATCAGCGCTGCCTCGTTGACGAGGTTCATCAGGTCGGCGCCCGAGAAGCCCGGAGTGCCGCGCGCCACCGTCTTGAGGTCGACGTTGGGCGCCAGCGGCACGTTGCGGACGTGCACCTTGAGGATCTTCTCGCGGCCGACGATGTCGGGGTTCGGCACCACGACCTGGCGGTCGAAGCGGCCCGGACGCAAGAGCGCGGGGTCGAGCACGTCGGGGCGGTTGGTCGCCGCGATCAGGATGATCGACTCGTTGGCCTCGAAGCCGTCCATCTCGACCAGCAGCTGGTTCAGCGTCTGCTCGCGCTCGTCGTTGCCGCCGCCCAGGCCGGCGCCGCGATGGCGGCCGACCGCGTCGATTTCGTCGATGAAGATGATGCAGGGCGCGTTCTTCTTGGCCTGGTCGAACATGTCGCGGACGCGGCTGGCGCCGACGCCGACGAACATCTCGACGAAGTCCGAGCCGGAGATGGTGAAGAACGGCACGTTGGCTTCGCCGGCGATGGCGCGGGCGAGCAGCGTCTTGCCGGTGCCGGGAGGGCCGACGAGCAGCACGCCGCGCGGGATCTTGCCGCCGAGGCGCTGGAACTTCTGCGGGTCGCGCAGGAACTCGACGATCTCTTCAAGGTCTTCCTTGGCCTCGTCGACGCCGGCGACGTCCTGGAAGGTGACGCGGCCATGCGCCTCGGTCAGCAGCTTCGCCTTGGACTTGCCGAAGCCCATGGCGCGGCCGGAGCCCGACTGCATCTGGCGCATGAAGAAGATCCACACGCCGAGGATGAGGATCATCGGCAGCCACGAGAGCAGCACGCTGAAGATCGAACCGGAGCCGTCGTTCTCGGGACGGGCGTTGATGGTGACGTTCTTCTCCTCGAGCCGCGACACCAGCGTGGGGTCGCCCGGCGAGTAGGTCTGGAAGCCGGTCGAATTGTCGACATAGGTGCCGCTGATGCGGTCGCCGGCGATCGTCACCGTCTTGATCCGGCCCGACGAAAGCTCCTGCAGGAACTGCGAATAGGCCACTTCGCTCGACGCGCCGCGGGTCTGCGGGGTCTGGAACAGATTGAACAGGGCGATCAGCAGAACGGCTATGATCGCCCACAGCGCGAAGTTGCGATAATTCGGATTCATCGAATGTCCCGTCGGCGTCCAGGGTGAACGCACTTGGTGAGAGTAAGCTTGCCCCTAACATAGGGACGGGCTGCCACATTGCCAAGCGCGTCCCTAAGTCTCGGTTAAGCTCCAACGCCATTATGGCCGCGGCATGGCGGGGCCGGGATCGCGGCCGCGCCGAGCAATTTTGCGACCGCGCCGGCGGCCTCGAGATCGAAGCCCGGCAAGAAGCGCGACCAGGGTGCAGCCAGCGGCAAGGCGTCGGGTGCGGCGACCCTGCCCAACAGCTCTTCGCCGCGCCACAGGGCAGGCTCGGCCGCGAGTGCAGACCTTGCAAGGCTTTCGGGTGCGTCGCCCGCTTCGCCGGCGCGTTTTGCAGCCGCGCTGCCGAGCGGCGCCAGCGTATGTTGGTCGAGATCGGGCCGGGCGGCGATGCGGTAGCGGCCGTCCCACGTGCCACCGCGCTGCGGTGCCGGGGCGGGCAGGCCGCGCGCCTCGCGCAGCAGGAAGATGCCCGTTCGGCGGGCGTCGATCAGCGCGCGCGACAATGTGGCGCGGCGGGGCTCTTGCGGCCGGCCGGCCTCCGTCAGCCGCTCAAGCAGGCCGACGGCCCGCCGCTCGTCCGGCAGCTGCGGCGTGCCGCCGGCGACGGCGGCCAGGATGCGCAGGGCGTAGACGGCAGCCTCCTTGTCGGCGGCGGTCGGGAAGGCGGGATCGAGGCGGATCAGCCCGGGCGCGGCCCGGCTCGCATGGCAGTCGATCAACTGCGCCGCCCGCCGGCCGAGATCGGCGCGCGCCGCCCCGGCCTGTCGCGCTTCGGCAAGCGCCGCTTCGATGCGGCCGTCGCCGTCCCTGAGGGCGCTGCGCAGGCGCGGGCGCTCGTAGCTTTCGTTGACATTGGTCGGGTCGTCCAGCCAGCCGACGCCTTGCGCCCGCAGCGCCTCGCGCAGCCGCTCGCGCCGAACGCCGAGAAGCGGGCGCAGGATCCAGACCTCGTCGTCGAACAAGGTCGCGGCCGCCATGCCGGCGCTGCCGCGGCCGGCGCCGCGCGCCGCGCGCATCAGCACCGTCTCGGCCTGGTCGTCGGCGGTGTGGCCAGTGACGACGACGCTCGCGCCGGCTTCGCGTGCCGCCTGCGCCAGGAGATCGTAGCGCGCATCGCGCGCCGCGGCCGGCACCCCGGTCGCGGGCTTGTCGCCGGTCCAGCGCATGTTGCGGTGGTCGATGCAGCGGGCGGCGCAGAATTGGGCGACCTGATCGGCTTCGGCGCCCGAGCCGGGGCGCAGCCCATGGTCCACGGTGACGGCAAGCAGCCGAGCCGACGGCGCGTGCAGGTCCAGATGCGATTTGAGAAGGATGAGAAGGGCAGTGGAATCGCTGCCGCCGGAGACCGCTGCGACGACCGTGCGCTGCGCGGCGAAGTCGAACTCGGAGAAGTTTCGGAGAAGGTCGGCGTCGATCACCGGCGTCAGCACGCGGCGAGAGCCCGTTCCTGCTTGACACGTTCCTTGATGGCGCCGGAGGCGTTCGGGTAGCGCTTGCCGATCTCGTTGAAGGTGGCGCAGGCGACGTCGCGCTGCTTGAGCCCGACCAGCGAGATGCCGAGCTTGAGCATCATCTCGGGCGCCTTCTTGGACTTCGGATATTCCTTGCTGGCGCTGAGGAAGGTCTCGGCCGCGTCGCGGTACTTCTTCTGGCCGAGCTGGGCCTCGCCGAGCCAGAAGCGCGCGTCAGCGGTCTTGGGGTCGGCCGGGAAGCGGGAGATGTGGTCGCGGAATCCCTGCTCGGCCGTGCTGTAGTCGCCCGACAGCACGAACTGGTAGGAATTGCGGTAGAGCTCGTCCGGATCGTCGGTCGCGGGCAGGGCGGCGACATCCGTGCCGGTGGAGCTTTCGGGGGCCGGTGCTGCGGGCTGCACCGCTGGCGCGGGCGCGGTCTCGACGTGCTCGTTGGCGGAGCCGGAAACGACGTTGCCGTCGGCGTCGACGGTGATTGTGCCGAAGGTCCGCGGCGGCGCGCCGGTACCTGGGGCGGCCTGGCCGGGCTCGCCCGTGCCCTGTTCCACGATCACCTCCCCGCCGCCCTGGTCGTCGCCCGCCGCGGGCGACGCCGTGCCGGCCGCTTGCTGCGACTGGCTGGGTCGAGGCGCCGCGGGCGCCTCGACGATGGAGGTGTTGGAATTGCCGGAGGCGTCGGACTTCTTCTGCTGCCCGCCGCTGCCCTCGAGCTCCTGGAAGCGGAACTCGTTGTCTTCCTGCATCTTCCGCATCTGTTCCTGCATCTGCAGGATCTGGAAGTTCAGTTCCTCGAGCGAGCCGTTGAGCTTGCGGATCTGCTCCTCGAGGGCGGTGACGCGCGGATCGCCCGCCTGGGCGAGCTGCACCGTGCCTTCGTCGCTCTGGCTCTTGCTGCCGAACACGCCCGGCAGGCCGATCTTGGGAAGGTCGATGCCGATGCCGTCGCGCGCATGCGCCGCGGCCCCGGTTAAGAGAAGGAGGGCAAGTGTGCCGCTCAGGATCGATCGAAAATGCATTAGCCTCTCGCCGTGGAACCGAATGATTGCTTCGCGCCGAAGCGCCCGCATCATTTATCAGGACGCGAGACTTCGGCCAAATTTTGTTTCGGCAGCCGGGCAAAACAAAAGGCGGCCCGCAGGCCGCCCTTCAAGCTTCAGGTGTTGCAGTCTTGCCGCTATCAGCTGCCGGCGCCCGAAAGCGTGGTGACGGCGCGGCGGTTCTGCGACCAGCAGGAGATGTCGTCGCAGACGGCGACCGGACGTTCCTTGCCGTAGGAGATGGTCTTGATGCGGTTGGCGGCGACGCCCTGCGAGGCGAGGTAGTCGCGGGTCGCGGCGGCGCGGCGGGCGCCGAGTGCGAGGTTGTACTCGCGGGTGCCGCGTTCGTCGGCATGGCCTTCCACGACGATCGCGTACTGGCGGTACTGATTCAGCCACTGTGCCTGGCGGGCGAGGATGCCCTGCGCGTCGGCGCGGATCGACGAGGAGTCGGTGTCGAAGAAGATGCGGTCGCCGACGTTGACGGTGAAGTCCTGGCTCGAGCCGGGCGTGGCCGCACCGGCGCCGCCGAGGCCGAGGTCGGCGGCACTGTTGGGGCTCTTCTTCGAGGCGCAGCCGGCGATTGCCATGGTGGCGACGAGGGCCACGACGACGGGGTTAGTTGCAAACTTCGCGATACGGCGCATGCCGCCTCTCCTTCGCATTCGAGTGATTTCGTTGAACGTCCAGTAACCACGTTGCAGTTAATGGCCATTCAAGAAGCATGGTTAATAATTCGTTGCCGCCAGCTTATGCGTCCCCGCGCCGCGACATCGTCGTAGCAATTTCGCCGCGCAGCCTAGGCCGAAATACGGCAGAAAGGCGGCATCATTGCTCAAATGATGCCCCTGTTTCGATTGGTCGCGCTCCAGCGCTAGGGTTAACGGTCTCAGTCGAGCAGGGGCGACCAGGCCGGGTCGGACGCGAAGCCCTGGGTTGGGATCGCCTGCTCGTTGCGGCCGGTCAGGTCGATCGAGAAGAGCCTCGGACCGCCGCCGCCGGGAGCGTCGCGGAAGAACATCAGCACGCGGCCGTTTGGTGCCCAGGTCGGGCCTTCCTGCTGGAAGCCGGTCGACAGGATGCGCTCGCCCGAACCGTCGGTCTTCATCACGCCGATCTGGAACTGGCCGCCGGACTGCTTGGTGAAGGCGATCAGGTCGCCGCGCGGCGACCACACCGGCGTCGAGTAGCTGCCGCCGCCGAAGGAGATTCGCGTCTGGCCCGAACCGTCGGCACCCATGACGTAGATCTGCGGCTGGCCGCCGCGGTCGGAGGTGAAGACGACCTTGGACCCGTCGGGCGCATAGGACGGCGAGGTGTCGATGGCGCTGGAGTTGGTGAGGCGCGTGGTGGTGCGGCTGCGCAGGTCCATCGAGAAGATGTTCGAGTTGCCGTCTTCACGCATCAAGCTCATGATCACGCGCTGGCCGTCGGGCGAGAAGCGCGGGGCAAACGTCATGCCGGGGAAGTTGCCGACGAGTTCGCGCTGGCCGGTCTCGATCTGCAGCAGGTAGACCTGCGGCTGGCCGCTCTCGTAGGACATGTAGGTGATTTCCTGGCGCGTCGGCGAGAAGCGCGGCGTCATCGCAATCGCGCGGCCGTCGGACAGGTAGCGCACATTGGCGCCGTCCTGGTCCATGATCGCCAGGCGCTTCTTGCGCTGCTGCTTGGAGCCGGATTCGTCGATGAACACGACGCGGGTGTCGAAGTAGCCCTTCTCGCCGGTCAGCCGCTCATAGATCGCGTCGGCGATGATGTGGGCGATGCGGCGCGAATTGGCCTTGTTGGCGAAGAACTGCTCGCCGGCCAGCTGCTGTCCGGCAAAGGTGTCCCACAGCCGGAACTCGGCCCGCAGCCTGCCGTCGGCCTCCTGGCTGACGCGGCCCGTCACCAGCGCCTGGGCGTTGATCACCTTCCAGTCCTCGAAGCGCGGCGCGACGTCCGGATTGGAGATCTTCTCGATGAAAGCACCCTTGTCGATCGGCGCGAACAGGCCCGAGCGCTGCAGGTCGGCAGCGACGATGCTGGCAATCTCGGCGCCGAGCGCATCGGCCGACAGGAAGTCGGTGATCGCGATCGGCAGCGGCTCGATATTGCCCTTGTTGACGTCGATCTCGACCAGCGCGCGTGCGGGCAGGGTTGTGAATGCGGTCATGCCGCTCGCCATGGCGCCGATCAGAAGGATCGCTTTGATGAATTGCTTCATTGGACAGGCCTCTTCAGTTCCGGATGAGCGGGCGGCGCTCAGAACATTTCGCTTGGATCGAAATTGACGATGACATCCGCCCAGGCTTCGTATTTGTCGGCGGGCAGGTTGTAGGGCGCGCATTGCAGCACCGCGCGGCGCGCGGATTCTGCGGCGGCGCGTTCGATGCCGGCAGAGCCGCCGCCGGAGATGATTTCCGGACGGCCTTCGATCTCGCCGCTCTGGCTCAGCTTGAACTGGATCGACACGCGCAGGTTCTGGGCGTCGGCTGCGCCCGCCGGCACGTTCCAGCAGCGCTGGATCGCTCCGCGCAATGCGTCCATCTCGCTCTGGCTCAGCTTCGAGCCGCCGGTATCCTTCTTGCCGCCCAGCGACGCCTGCTCGGTCGAACGCTTGGCGCCGCCACCCGACGGCTTCTCTTTGTTGAGCAGTGCTGCGACCTCGTCGGCGTCGAACTGCTTTTCCTCGGACTTCGGCTTGGCCGCGGCCTGCTGGGTCTGCTTGTCTTCCTGCTTGCGGTCGGGCGTCTTGGCCGTCTGCGCCTGGGGCGGCTTGGGCTTCGCCTCCGGCGCCGGCGCATTTTCAGGCAGCTTCACGGCTTCCGCCTCGGCCTGGTCGGAGACGATCGTCTCGGCCACCGGGTCCGGCTTCACTTCCTGCTTGGGCTGCGGCTCGGGCGTCACTTCGGTCGCCGGCACGGGCGCCGGCTTCTGCTCGGCCTGCTTCACCGGCTCGGGCTTCGGCTTCTCCACGGGAGCAGGCTTGGGCTCCGGCTTGGGCGAGGGCGGCGGCGCGCCGGTCGTCTCCACCTGCTTCTTGGTCGGTTCGGGCGTCGGCGGCTTGTCGCTGTCGATCTGGTTGTCGCCGACGTTCTGCGCATCGGCCACGATGTCGGGCCGCTTGGTCGGGGTCGGGGCCGGCTTCTCGTTTGCCGGCGCCTTCTTGTCGCCCTTCTGGATCTGGGTGATCGATTCCACCGGCACGATGTCGACCGGCAGCGCCTCGACGTCGGCGACCTCCAGAGCCGAGGGCGCCGACAGCGAGAACAGGCCGAAGCCCAGCACCGCTGCATGCAGGACCACAGATGTCGCGAGGCCGGTCTTCATTTTTCGGACTACTGGTCCTGTTCCTGCAGCGTGACGAGGCCGATGTTGCGGAAGCCGGCGGCGGAAATGCGCGCCATCACCTGCATCACGGTGCCGTAGTCGGCGGTCTTGTCGCCGCGCACATAGATGCGCTCCTCATAGCCGGTCTTGGCGATGGCCTCGAGTTTCGGCACGACCTCCTCGATCGCGAGCTCGGTTTCCTGCAGGTAGATCTGGCCGCCCTGGTTGACCGAGACGGTGATCGGCTGGGTATCGGAATTGAGTGCCTTGGCCTGCGTTTCCGGCAGGTCGATCGGCACGCCCACGGTCATCATGGGCGCGGCCACCATGAAGATGATGAGCAGCACCAGCATGACGTCGACCAGTGGGGTGACGTTGATCTCGGACACCAGCGTGTGGCGGCGTCCCCGCCGCCCGCGTCCGCCGCCACCTGCGCCAACTGACATTCCCATGATCTACTCCTCAGGCCGCCCGCTGCGCGACTTTTTCATCGATTTGGCGCGACAGTATGGCGGAGAACTCGTCGGCGAAGCCCTCCATGCGCGCGGCGATCTTGCCGGCATCGGATGACAGCTTGTTGTAGGCGATGACCGCGGGAATGGCGGCGAGCAGGCCGATGGCCGTTGCCAGGAGCGCCTCGGCGATGCCGGGGGCGACGACGGCCAGGTTGGTGGATTTCGAGCCGGCGATCGCCTGGAACGAGGTCATGATGCCGACGACGGTGCCGAACAGGCCGATGAAGGGCGCGGCCGAACCGATGGTGGCGAGGAAGCCGAGGCGGCCTTCGAGCCGCTCCATCTCGCGCGTCAGCGCCAGGTCCATCGCCTTGTCGATGCGGGTCTGCAGGCCGAGCGGCGACTTCGCGCCCTTCTCGAAGCTCTTCTTCCACTCGCGCATGGCGGCGACGAAGATCGCGCTCATGCCCGTGGTCTTGCGGTCCGACAGGTTGCGGTAAAGCTCCTCGAGCGACTGGCCCGACCAGAAGATCTGCTCGAAGCGGTTCAGCGCCGCGCGCATGCGGTTGTAGGAGACCACCTTGTCGATGACGATGGCCCAGGTCCAGACCGACGCGCCGAGCAGGCCAAGCATCACCAGCTTGACGACCCAGCCGGCCTGCCAGAACAACGCCCAAATCGACAATTCTGCGCCGGTCTGGGCGAGAGGTAGATTTTCCATCTTGAAACAGTCCTTAAGATTTCCGGGCCTGGCTACTCGACCTGCCTTGAGCTCTGGACGCGGCTACGCCGAGGTGGCGTCGACATCGCGGTCCCAGGTTCAAAACAGGCTCATGGCTAGCCCATGCGCATCATCCCATTTGGTCCGTTCGCGCGAAGCTTCCGGAAGTGCCCCAAATGCGCCTTTCGCGGCCTTTTCGGAGCGAAATTTGGTGAAAGGAAGGCCGCATCGAAATCCTTACGACTTTCACTTGGCCCTTAATGGACCGTTATGGTTAAGGATGGGTTAGTATATGCCGCGCTGCGGCATGACTCTGCGGCAACTTGCGGGTTGGCGGCCGGAATTGCTTGGGAACGTCTTCAGCGTTCGCCCTGCGGCATGAAGGCGGCAACCCATTCCTTCGGAAAGCGCCTCGGGCGGCCATTCTCGCCGACGATCGCGGCCTCGACGCGCGCCTCGACCAGCACTTCGTCGCCGCGCTTGAGCTTTTGGGCCATGGTGATGCGCGCGCCCGAGATGTCCTCGGTGCTGGTGTCCACGGTGAGGATGTCGTCGATCCTGGCCGGGCTGCGGAAGTCGATCTCCATGCGGCGCACCACCCAGACGATCTTCTCGCCGTGCTTGCCGTCATGCAGTTCGGTGTGGTGCACGCCGGCGAGTCGCAGGAAATCCGAGCGGCCGCGTTCGAAGAATTCGAGATAGCGCGCATGGTAGACGACGCCGGAAAAGTCGGTGTCGGCATAATAGACCCGAGCCATCAGCCGATGACCGAAGGGCGTCAGCGCCCCGGAAATCCCGGCGGCAAGCACGTCCTGTTCAGCATGATTGGGCATCGGTGGTCCTTCTTCCGGTTCGCGGACGCCGTCCGCTTGCGACCGATGACAGGCATGGGCGCGCCGATCAAGGGCTCCGCCGCCATCGCCGCGGCACCGCCTTCTTCCGTCAGTCCTCTTCCTGGAACAGGTTGATCTGCTGGACGGCCAGGTCGCGCGGCATGTCGAGCCCGAGATGCTTCCAGGCATTGGCGGTCAGCATGCGCCCGCGCGGCGTGCGCTGGATGAAGCCTTGCTGGATCAGGTAGGGCTCGATGATGTCCTCAATGGCGTCGCGCGGCTCGGAGAGGCCCGCGGCGATGGTCTCGATGCCGACCGGGCCGCCGCCGAAATTCATCGCGATCATCGTCAGGTAGCGCCGGTCGAGCTGGTCGAGGCCGAGCGAATCGACCTCGAGCCGCGACAGCGCCTCGTCGGCGATGCGGCGGTCGACCGGACCGGAACCGGCCACGGCGGCAAAGTCGCGGACGCGGCGCAAGAGGCGGCCGGCGATGCGCGGCGTGCCGCGGGCGCGGCGGGCGATCTCGATGGCGCCGTCGTCGGCGAGCGGCATGCCGAGGATGCGGGCGCCGCGGCGCACGATCAGCTCGAGTTCCTCGACCGTATAGAAATTGAGCCGCGTCGGGATGCCGAAGCGGTCGCGCAGCGGATTGGTGAGCAGGCCGAGCCGCGTGGTGGCGGCGACCAGCGTGAACTTGGCGAGGTCGATCTTCACCGACCGCGCCGCCGGGCCTTCGCCGATGATCAGGTCGAGCTGGTAGTCCTCCATCGCCGGGTAGAGGATTTCCTCGACGGCGGGGTTCAGCCGGTGGATCTCGTCGATGAACAGCACGTCGCGTTCCTCGAGATTGGTCAGCAGTGCTGCGAGATCGCCGGCCTTGGCGATGACCGGGCCCGAGGTGGAGCGGAAGTTGACGCCGAGCTCGCGCGCCATGATCTGGGCGAGCGTCGTCTTGCCCAGGCCGGGCGGGCCGACGAACAGCACGTGGTCGAGCGCCTCGCCGCGCTGCTTGGCCGCCTCGATGAAGATCTTGAGGTTGGCGCGCGCCGCAGCCTGGCCGACAAAGTCGTCCAAAGTCTGCGGACGCAGGCTGGCATCGGCGTCCTCGCCGCGCTTGTCGGGAGAGATGAGGCGGGTGGGCGTGTTCACGTAAGCAGTTCCATGGCGGGAATCGATTTGGCCGCTATATGGTCGAAGGTGACGGTTCGGGAGCAGCCGAGCTGCAGATTGTGTTCGGCGATGAGCGCATCGGTAAAGTCCACCTGCGGCGCGTTGGCACGCTCCAGTGCACGGACGATCGCATCGAAATCCTCGAAGGCCAGGGTCTTGATCTTGAGCAGCCGGTGTATCGCCGCAAGTGTCTGCTCCTTCGACTGCCTGTAGCGTGACATCAGGGCCCAACTGAACTCGACCAGCACGATCAAGCTGACGAAACCGGGATCGTCTTCGCTCAAGCCGTTGCCGAAGGCGAGCGCCTTCGCCCGCTGGTGCGGGTCGTCGTTCAGCACCATGCGCAGCAGGATGTTGGTGTCGAGGCCGACCTGGGTCACGCGGCGTCCTCGTCGGTGATCGCCTGCTTGCCGAGCGCGTGCCTGCCGACGGCTTCACGCACCGCGGCGTCGATCTCCTCCAGCGTTGCCGGCCCGCCGGGCGGCTCGCCGAGGAAGCCGGCCAGATCTGCGAAGGTCAGGTTGCGCGGCGTGCCGACCAGATGATTGTCGATGACCGTCCAGGCGATGGTGTCGCCCGGCTTCAGCGTCAGGGCGTCGCGAACCTCCTTCGGGATCGTCAACTGGCCCTTCGAGGTCAAGGTGGCTACGCCGCCCATTGGTCTTACTCCTCGCGAGAATACTTACATTTCAAATATAGTAAGGACGGAGGAAATCGACAACCAATCACCGCGCCAGCTCCTTCAGGCCGAAGCGGATCAGCTTGGACGAATCGGCGCCTTCGCCGGCGGTCTTCATCGCGGCGGCGACCGCATTGGCGGCGATGTCGCGCGAATAGCCGAGGTTGACCAGCGCCGACACGGCGTCGGCGACTGGGGCGGGGGCCACGCCTTCGCCGAGTTCCTGCTTGAGGCCGATGGTGCCCGAGGCGGCGCCGGCATAGGCCGGCGCCTTGTTCTTGAGCTCTGTGACGATGCGCTCGGCGACCTTCTTGCCGACGCCCGGGGCACGGCTCACCATGGCGATGTCGCGCAGCGCGATCGCGTTGGCGAGGTCGGCCGGGGCCAGCGTCGACAGCACGGCGAGCGCCACCTTGGCTCCGACGCCCTGGACGTTGTTCTGCAGCAGGCGGAACCACTCCCGCTCCAGCTCCGACTGGAAGCCGTAGAGCCGGATCATGTCCTCGCGCACATAGGTCTCGATGTGGAGTACGGCAGCCTCGCCGGGCCCCGACAGCGAGGCCAACGTGCGCGCCGAGCAATAGGCGACGTAGCCCACGCCATGCACGTCGAGCACGCAGTAGTCCTCGCCGATCTCGTCGACCGTGCCCTTCAACTTGCCGATCATTTGGTGCGTCCCGTCATGGATGGGTGTCAGGTGCGATGATGTCGAGGTCGGGGAAATAGCCGCGATAGCGCGTGGCGTCGCGGGTCAACAGCCGGTGCCCGGCCACCTGCGCATGCGCCCCGATCAGGAAATCGGGCAGGGTGCGGTCGCGGCTTCCGCAATTCTGGCGATATGCGAGATGGGCCTTGCCTGCAGCGAAAGCGGCCTCATAGGGAATCTGCGCCTTGTGGATCGCGAGGCCTGCCAGCGATTCCGCCAGATCCGCTTCCGTCGGAAATCGTACCGAGATTTCCGACCAGATGACCGGATTGACGACAAGGGCGGCGACGCTTCCCTCCCTCACGAGGTTGCTGCGCGACCAGCCGCTTGCCGGGCCGCCTTGGAACATGTCCAGGAAGATGTTGGAATCAACGAGGACCGAGGTCATCGCGCGGCCCCCTCAGCCACTCCATATATTCGTCGGTCGTCACGCCGCCGAGATCGATCGTCCCGGCCACCTTGTCCGCCCAGGCACTGATGGCCTTTGCCCGGCGCTGCCGCGCCTCGTCGTCCTCGATCGCTACCAGCGTGACCACACCGTCGGACACGACAAAATCCACCTCCGAGCCGGGCTCGATGCCGAGCCGGTCGCGGATCTCCTTGGGGATGGTCACCTGGCCTTTTGTGGTCACGCGCATAGTAATACCTCGTAGGTATTACTTACCGGCCGCATGAGAACAAGTCAAGAACATGGCGCCGCGACGGGACGGCCTGCCAGCTGGCGCCGGCAGCGGACCCGTCCCATGGTACGGCGCTACCTCTCCCGGGCCAATGCAGACGGTTCGTCCGCGCCGATCCCCGGTTCGACGGTTCCTTCCAGCCGGTCCAGTATCGCCAGGAAGCGGTCGAACCGGTCGCGCTCGGCAAGCCGGCCGATCTCATCCTTGGGAACGATGGTGATCTTGCCGCCCTCGATGCCGAAGATCACTTCGGTATTCGCCACGATGCCGAAGGTCTCGCGCAGGTCGCGCGGAATCGTCACCTGGCCCTTGCTGGTCACGCGCATGGAATCATTCCTCTTCTTGCCGGCAAGAAATGATTCAGCGATGAGAACAAGTCAAGAACATCAAGCCTGGGCAGCTGCCAGTTCGGCCAGCCTGTAGGCCGGGCTCTGGCGATGATGCGCGTGGCAGATGGCGATCGCCAGCGCGTCGGCGGCGTCGGCGGTGTCGAAGCCGGCCTTGGGCAGCAGCACCTTGACCATCATGGCGATCTGCTTCTTGTCGCCGTGGCCGACGCCGATCACCGCCTTCTTGACGGCATTGGGCGAATATTCGGCGACCGCCAGCCCGGCGCGGGCCGGAACCAGCATGGCGATGCCGCGAGCCTGGCCGAGCTTCAGCGTGGCGGTCGCGTCCTTGTTGACGAAGGTCGCCTCGACCGCGGCCTCATGCGGCATCTCGCGATGGATCACGTCGGCGAGGCCGTCATGCAACTGGCACAGCCGGCTGGCGAGCGCCGCCTTGTCGTCGGAGCGCACCGTGCCGGCGGCAACGAAGCGCAGCGAATTGCCGAGCGCTTCGATGATGCCCCAACCGGTGCGCCGAAGCCCCGGGTCGATACCAATGATGCGAATCGTCTCTCTCATCCGCGAACTCTATCGCCACGGAGGCAAGACGCCAGACAAATGTGAACAAACCGGAAACAATCCCCGTCAAGCGCCGGGGAACCGCGTCAGTTGCGGGCGAAGGCAGTGTTGAGCAGGTTGATCTGGTCGGAGACCGGATTGCTGCGGCGCATCGCCTGAACCGGCACCACGGTGGCGCCGGTCCCGTAGATCTCCTCGTCCATGCGCCGGACCAGAGCCTGCAGCCGCAGCGAACGGCGCACGAGGTCGACGAAATCGGCGGGCAGTTCGTTCCAGCCGGCTGCATCGTCGTGAGCGGAGGCGGTGTCCAGCCTGACCTTGGATTTTTCCGAGGCGACCTGGTCGCGGGTCATCTCGCCGGAATTGGCCGCCCGCTGCAGCAGCAGCCAGGAGGCGATCTGCATCAGCCGTGTCGTCAGCCGCATCGATTCGGCGGCATAGAGGGTCGCGGCAAGTCGCGACAGTTTCTTCGCCTCGACCCGGCCGGCGCCGTCGAGGTACTCGGCAGCCCGCTCCACGAGCCCCATGCCCTCGTTGTAGAGGGGCTTGAAGGAGGGCGAAAAAACCCGCCGCTCGGCGAGCTTGATGGTGTTCGCGCTTTCCCTCGAAGGCTCGTTCATTACTGGTACCCTGCATCCCTGGCTCGCGACCCGCCCGTCTCCTGCGACGGATTCTGCGCGCGCCTGCTCCTAATACGCCAAGCCCGTTGAAAATGCGCTTCCGCTCGGCTGAACGCAAGCGCATGTTTAACAAAGGGTTAACGCCGCGGTTGGCTGGCAACTCCTCCGCGCCTCGCGGCGCGAAAAAAAAGAGCCGCGGAAATGCGCGGCTCTCAGGAGTTTAACAGGGAGGCGTCAAACAAAGTGGCTCCAACCACTCGGTAAGAATCCAGATGACTGGATGCCCACAGTAAAACACTGGAATGCTTAATGGAGCCTTAAGGCTGACGCCCGATTGTCCCCAACTGTCCCGGCACGGCACAATGTCCGGCACGATACCCTAGTTTGCCGGCTGCGATTTCCAGACGGTCGGCAGCGCGATGAACACGAACAGGAACATCGCCGCGTAGAAGCCCATCGACGAAGCCGCGACGACCGGTTCGATCGCCGGGTTGCCGCCGAGCAGGAAGAACAGGCCGACGAGCAGGCCGATGCCGCTCACGGCCGTCAGCCAGAAATGCACCGTCGCCAGCGCCTTGTCGCGGGCTGCCGGAAACAGGTGGTAGAAGAAGGCGAAGACCGACGACATCAGCCAGCCCGCCACCATGGTGTGGGCGTGCACCGGCATCTGGGTGTGATCCTGGCTGATCGACATGTACAGCCCCAGCGCCATGCCGGCCAACGCGTAGATGACGGCTAGCGTGAAGAAATTCCGTGCGACCCCTTGCATACCTTTGCTCCGATTGCCTTTTCCCCCCGCAGGGAATGGGTTGTTGAATGGGCAGACCGCGGCAAGCGGTCGGTACCGGCGCATTTGCACCGGCGATGTTTCCGCCGCATGCCGCGCGATCCTGCGGCTTGCTTCCGATGGTTACACTGGTTGGCGAGGTGGCCGTTTCCTCCCCCACGGCCCGCTGAAGCCGCACCGCGGATTGGGCGGCGCGGCCAAGCATAGCATGACCCGGCCGGCCTTTGCCCCAGCTCTGCACCGGGAATGGGGCTGCAAGAGTGGAATTCCACGGATTTCCGCGCCCGCGCGCGGCCCGAATACGGCCCGGAAACAAGGACGGCCTTCCGCCGACACACTGCCGAAACAGCCCCGGTGCTATTTGCCGCCGCCGAAAATCAGCGGTGCCTGAAGTGGCGGCCCGCCTCTTCGGCCAACCGGATGGAAAGGTTCGGAACGATGGATTTCTATTCAGTGGTGAAGTTCCTGCATGTCATGGCGGCCACCGTCTGGGTCGGCGGCGGCTTTGTGCTCATGCTGCTTGCGGTGCGCGCCGACCGTGCCGGCGACACCCACGGCATGCTGCAGGTCATGCGTTCGGTCGGCGAACTCGGCAACAGGCTGTTCATGCCGGCCTCGCTGGTCACGCTGTTGCTCGGGCTCGTCATGTGCTGGTTCTGGGTCGGTTTCGCCGACCTCTGGATCATCATCGGCCTCGCCGGCTATGCGGCCACCTTCCTGATCGGCACGCTGGTGTTCAAGCCGACGGCCGACCGCATGGCCGCGCTCATCGCCCGCGACGGCGTCACGCCAGCCGTGCTGGACAACGGCCGCCGCATCCTCAAGGTGGCGCGTTTCGACTACGCGGTGATGCTGGTCATCGTCGCCGACATGGTGCTCAAGCCGACGGCATCCGACGTGCCTGTCCTGATGGCCATGGCCGCGGTGTTCGGCCTCGGCCTGTGGGCGGCCTTCGACGGCTTGCGCCCGGCTGCCGCGGCGGCCGCCTGAGACGAGATGCGGCGGCCTCCGGGGGGCGCCGCATCCGTCGTCATTGCTGCCTGGCCATGTCGCGCAGGCGGAATTTCTGGATCTTGCCGGTCGAGGTTTTCGGGATCTCGGCGAAGATCACAGCCTTCGGCACCTTGAAGCGGGCGAGCAGCGAGCGGCAATGCTCGATGATCTCGGCCTCGGTCGCCGCCTTGCCGGGCTTCAGTTCGACATAAGCCACCGGCACCTCGCCCCATTTGTCGTCTGATCGGGCGACCACGCCGCAGGATGCGACCGCCGGGTGCTTGTAGAGCGCGTCCTCGACCTCGATGGACGAGATGTTCTCGCCGCCCGAGATGATGATGTCCTTGGAGCGATCCTTGAGCTGGATGTAGCCGTCCGGATGCATCACGCCGAGGTCGCCCGAATGGAACCAGCCGCCGGCGAAGGCCTCGTCGGTGGCCTGTCCGTTCTTGAGGTAACCCTTCATAACGATGTTGCCGCGGAACATGACCTCGCCGATGGTCTCGCCGTCGGCGGCCGTCTTTTCCATCGTCTCCGGGTTCATCACCGTCAGGTCCTCGAGCGCGGCATAGCGCAC
This sequence comes from Mesorhizobium sp. CC13, assembly GCF_039907765.1. NCBI lineage: Bacteria > Pseudomonadati > Pseudomonadota > Alphaproteobacteria > Hyphomicrobiales > Phyllobacteriaceae > Mesorhizobium > Mesorhizobium sp. CC13. The sequence continues at coordinate 180,053 of NZ_JARDJI010000006.1, forward strand.
GCCCTGCCGCGCCTTCCTGGCGGTGCGCGCACCCTTGTCGAGGCCGTCCCATTCCCCATGCCATTCGTTGACCACGGCGGGACCATAGGTTTCTGTGAGACCATAGAGGTGGGTGACGGCGAAGCCCGCGTCGGCCATGCCCGAAAGCACCGCCTCGGGCGGCGGGGCGGCCGCCGTGTTGAAGGTCACCGTCTGCGGGAACTCGCGCTTGTCCTCGTCCCTGGCGTTGATCAGCAGCGACATGACGATGGGTGCGCCGCAGAGATGGGTGACGCCGTGGTCGGCGATGGCGTCGTACATCTGCCTGGCGCGCACCCAGCGCAGGCAGACATGGGTGCCCGCCTGCACGGCAAGCGTCCACGGGAAGCACCAGCCGTTGCAGTGGAACATCGGCAGCGTCCAGAGATAGACGCAGTGCTTGCCCATGCCGGCGTGGATGGTGTTGGTGTAGGCCATCAGGGCAGCACCCCGGTGATGGTAGACCACGCCCTTGGGATTGCCGGTGGTGCCCGAGGTATAGTTGAGCGAGATCGCGTCCCACTCGTCGTCGGGCATCGACCAGGCGAAGGTTTCGCTGCCCGAGGCGACGAAGGCCTCGTAGTCGAGGCTGCCGATGCGCCCGCCCTTGGGGTAGGGGGCGTCCTCGGGATACTCGGGGTCGTCGTAGTCGATCACCAGCGGTTTCACCTTGGCGAGCGCCAGTGCCTCCTGCATCACGCCCGAGAACTCGCGGTCGACGATCAGGAGCTTGGTCTCGGCGTGGTCGAGCTGGAAGGCGATGATCGCCGCATCAAGCCGCGTGTTGAGCGAGTGCAGCACCGCCCTGGTCATCGGCACGCCGAAATGCGCTTCGAGCATCGGCGGGGTGTTGGAGAGCATCACCGTCACCGTGTCGCCCTTGCCGATGCCCTTGGCGGCAAGCGCCGAGGCCAGCTTCAGCGACCGCTGCCACAGTTCGCGATAGGTAAGGCGCAGGCTGCCGTGGATCACCGCGACATGGTCGGGAAAGGTCTTGGCCGCCCGCTCCAGGAAACTCAGCGGCGTCAGCGGCTGGTGATTGGCGGGGTTCTTGTCGAGGTTGTCCTCGTACTTGCCCATGGCGTTCCTCCCTTGTCGTCCCGAGCCTATTTCACCGCCCCGGCGGGGTCATCCTCACATAAAGTCGCGTACCCCGTCGTAAAGCAGCTTCACCGCGACGAGAGCGACCGTGGCGTAGGTGAAGGGGTAGAATATCTCCGGCTTCATGCGGCGCACCAGCCAGGCGCCGGCCAGTGTGGCGAGCGGCGCCAGGGGCATCAGCGCAAGCGAGGCGGTGAGGTTGGCGGCGTCGAACTGGCCGAGCGCGAAATAGGGGATCAGCTTGATGGCGTTGGTCACCGCGAAGAAGATCACGCTGGTGCCCGTGAGGAGCTTCGGGTCGAGCTTGAGCGGCAGGGTGTAGACCTGGAAGGGCGGGCCGCCGACATGGGCGACGAAGCTGGTGAAGCCGGCGACCGAGCCCCAGAAGGCGCCGGCCGTCCCGTTCGGCTGGGACTTGTGGTCGGCGCCGTGCCGAAGGCTCGCATAGGCCCAGCGCGCCACGAAGGCGATGGCGATGGCGCCGACGATGAAGCGGACCATGTCCACCGTCACCATCGAGGCGGTCAGCCAGCCGATGCCGATGCCGAGAACCGAGCCGGGCAGCATCTGCCGCAGGATCGTGCGGTCGAAGACGCCGCGCCATGTCCACAGCGAGACGATGTCCATGAGGATGAGGATGGGCAACAGGATCGCCGCCGCCTGCACCGGCGACATCGCCAGCGCCATTAGCGGCACGCCGACGAAGCCGACCGCGCCGCCGAAGCCGCCCTTCGACAGGCCGACGAGAATCACCGCCGGTACGGCGGCCGCGTAGAACCATGGATCGAGGAGAAGCGCGGTCATGGAGAGCCCCTGTCATCGCCCCATAGCGGCATTGCCGCCGGTTGGCGAGGGCCGCGCCTGTCTTTTCATATGCTTGGGCCGGGCCGTGCGTCCTGTTCAACGGCGGCACTTTGTTCTATGCCCCAATGCAAACATGTTCGCCCTGCATAGGCGATAGCCATTCGGATCGAGGAAGATGAACACAGACACGCCGCCCAGTCGCTGCCGTATCGTGCTGATTGTGCCGCCGTCCGTGCCGCCGCTCGCGGTTGAGGCGGCTCTCGGCGGCGGCGACGTCGCCTCGCTGATCCTGACGGCCGAAGGTGTCGACGAGGCTTCGTTCCAGGGCTTCGCCGAGAAGGTCGCTGCCACGGCGCGCGACGCCGGCGTTGCAGTCGTTGTTGCCGGGGATACCCGCATCGCCGGACGGATCCACGCCGACGGCATTCACGTCGAGGGCCGCAGGGAAGAGCTGGCCGATGCCATCGAGCGCCACCAGGACCGCCTCATGGTCGGCACCGGCGGTGCCAAGACGCGCGACGACGCGCTCGAGCTCGGCGAAGAGCGCCCCGACTACATGTTCTTCGGCCGCTTCGGCTACGACAACAAGCCCGAACCGCATCCGCGCAACCTGTCGCTGGGCGAGTGGTGGGCCGAGATGATCGAGATCCCGTGCATCGTCATGGGCGGTTCCGACATCGCCTCCGTTGAGGCCGTCGCCGCGACCGGTGCCGAGTTCGTCGCCCTGTCGGCGGCGGTGTTCGGCGATGGCGTCGATCCGCGCGACGCGGTGGCCCGCGCCAATGCGATGCTCGACGAGACGGCCCCGAGCTTCGAGGAACGGTGATGCGGCGTCCGGGCCTTCTCGTTGCAATGCTGTGTCTGGGCTTCGGGCTCCAGCCCGCGGCCGCGGTGGAGGGCGGGCTGCTCGACCCTGCGGATGCCGGCGCCGTGCCGGCGCTCGGCAAGCCTGCCGAGACGATCGACCCGAGCCGTTTCGGGCCCGCCCCGGCGGAGGGAGCGGCACCCGCGACAAAGACGACCCCGGCCGGGCAGCCTGGGGCAGCTCCCGCGTCTCCATCCGATCTCGGAGCCAATCCGGCGGCAAAGACGCCCGACGGCATCGATCCCAACCGCTTCGGCGGCAAGGCCACCGACGAACCGTATGGCGCGTTCCAGCGCGGCCTCTACAAGACCGCCTACAATCTGGGCCTGCCGCGGGCCGAGGCAGGCGACGCGGCGGCGCAGACGCTGATCGCCGAGATACTCTCCCGTGGCCTGGGCATGCCGCGCAACGATACCGAGGCTGCCAGATGGTACCAGCGCGCCGCCGAGCAGGGCGTGCCCGAGGCGCAGTTCCAATATGCGCTATTGCTGCTCGACGGGAAGTACGTCACCCGCGACGAGAAGGCGGCGACCGCGCTGATGCAGGCGGCGGCCGAGGCCGGAAACCGTTTCGCGCAGTTCAACTATGCCCAGATGCTGGTGCAGCGCGAGGCCGGCGAGAAGGGCCTCGTCAAGGCCGTTCCCTACTACGAGCGGTCCGCCGAGACCGGACTTGCCGATGCGCAATATGCGATGGCGCAGGTCTACGCCAACGGCGTCGGCGGCAAGCTGCGCGACGACCGCCGGGCGCGGCTGCTGCTCGTCCAGGCCGCACGTCAGAACTACGACACCGCGCAATTCGACCTGTCGCTCTGGATGGTCGACGGGCGCGGCGGCGACCGCGACCTGAAATCGGCCTTCGGCTGGATGAAGCTCGCGGCCGACAGCGGCAACGTTGCCGCCCGCAACCGCCTCGCCAAGTTCTACATGGGCGGCATCGGCGTCGAGCCGGATCCGATCCTGGCGGGCGCCTGGTACATAGTGGCTCGGCGCGCCGGCCTGACCGATCCCGAAATGGACGATTTTCTGCGCGGCCTCACCGACGATGAGATGAAGCAGGCGCTGGAACGGGCCAACCGCATCCGCTGATTGTCGCCAAAAGCGCGACTTCTCTTGCCTAGAAGGGCATTTTGTGGTCTTGGGAGCGCCGATGGCGCCCCTTCGGCGGCGCAATGCTCTCTTCCGGAATCAAATCATGGCCAAGATCAACGGCAACGAAATCCGTCCCGGCAACGTCATCGAGCATGACGGCGGCCTGTGGGTGGCGGTCAAGACCAACGCGGTGAAGCCCGGCAAGGGCGGCGCCTACAACCAGGTCGAACTCAAGAATCTCATCAACGGCACCAAGCTCAACGAACGCTTCCGTTCGGCCGAGACCGTCGAGCGCGTCCGCCTCGAACAGAAGGACTTCTCCTTCCTCTACGAGCAGGGCGATGCGCTTGTGTTCATGGATACCGAGAGCTACGAGCAGCTCGAGCTGCTCAAGGATTTCGTCGGTGACCGCGCCGCCTTCCTGCAGGATGGCATGATGGTGACCGTCGAACTCTACGAAGAGCGTCCGATCGGCATCGCGCTGCCCGACCAGGTGACGCTGACCATCACCGAAGCCGACCCGGTCGTGAAGGGCCAGACGGCCGCCTCGTCCTACAAGCCGGCCGTGCTCGAAAACGGTGTCCGCGTCCTGGTGCCGCCCTTCATCTCGTCGGGCGAGCGCATCATCGTCGACACCAATGAGATCACCTACGTCCGCCGCGCGGACTGATCTCGTCAACCTGAAGTCCCGAGGGTCTAGAGAATGGCGCGTTCGGCGATCATCAATGTCATGGTGCAGGCCGCAATGAAGGCCGGCCGGTCGCTGGCGCGCGACTTCGGCGAGGTGCAGAACCTGCAGGTCTCGCTGAAGGGTCCGGGCGACTACGTCTCCCAGGCCGACCGCAAGGCCGAGGACATCATCTTCACCGAGCTCGCCAAGGCCCGTCCCGGCTACGGCTTCCTGATGGAAGAGCGCGGCGCCGTCGAAGGCGAGGACAGCCAGCACCGCTGGATCGTCGATCCGCTCGACGGCACCACCAACTTCCTGCACGGCATCCCGGTGTTCTCGATCTCGATCGCGCTGGAACGGCAGGGCCAGATCGTCGCCGCGGTGGTCTACAATCCGGCGATGGACGAGCTCTACACCGCCGAGCGCGGCGGTGGTGCGTTCCTCAACGACCGTCGCCTGCGCGTATCGGGGCGCACCAAGCTCACGGACGCGGTCATCGGCTGCGGCGTGCCGCATCTCGGCCGCGGTCACCACGGCAACTTCCTGCTCGAACTGCGCAACGTCATGGCCGAGGTTGCGGGTGTCCGCCGCCTCGGCTCGGCCGCGCTCGACCTCGCCTATGTCGCCGCCGGCCGCATGGACGGCTTCTGGGAGACGGCGCTGTCGCCCTGGGACGTGGCTGCCGGCATCCTGCTGGTGCGCGAGGCCGGCGGTTTCGTCTCCGACGGAAAGGGCGGCCAGGACATGCTCGAGGGCGGTTCGATCGTCGTCGGCAACGAGCTGATCCAAAAGGCCCTGCTCAAGACGCTGAGGAAGCCGGTCACCCCGCGCTGACCGTCTTTGCCCTTTTGGCTACCTTGCCTACCCCGCCTGCGCCCCGCCATAGTGGGCTCAGGTGCAGGGGCGAGCGATGACGGACAATTTCCGCACGGCCGAGGCTTCCGTGCCCGTCACCGGGCGCTTCGCCCTATCGCGCGCCGAACTCATCGCCGACGGCGTGGTGCATGTGGTCGGCATCGTGCTGGCCATCGCCGCCGGTTCGATGCTGCTTTCCGTATCGGCCTTCCACGCGGCTTTCGGCGAATACATCGCGGCCGTGTTCTTCGTCGTCGCGCTGCTCACGTCCCTGTCGGTGTCGCTCGCCTACAATCTCTGGCCGGTCTCGCCGGCGAAATGGGTTTTGCGCCGCTTCGATCACGCCGGCATCTTCCTTCTGATCGCGGCCACTTACACGCCGTTCCTGGCGCAGTTGCCCGATCGCGTCACCGCCGCATGGATGGCCGGCGTCGTCTGGGTCGCGGCCGTCGTCGGCATATGGGTCAAGCTTTTCCTGCCCGGGCGGTTCGACCGGCTCGCGCTCGTCTTCTATCTCGCGCTCGGCTGGAGCGGCATCGTCGTGGCCCGGCCGCTCGGCGCCGCCCTGCCGCCGGCCACGCTCTGGCTGCTGCTGGCCGGGGGCGTCGTCTATTCCTGCGGGGTGATGTTCTATGCCCGCCACGGCTTGCGCTTCCAGAGCGCGGTGTGGCACGGCTTCGTCATCACCGGGGCAGGTCTGCATGTCGCGGCGATGATCGACCTTATGGTGGTGGCGCGGCTCTGATCGCGCGTCGGCTGCGCGCAAGCGTCTTTCATTTTCGTCACATTTCCGCTTACAGTCTTGGTCCATTGATGCATCGGTCCGATGCCGGGGTCGGCTTGGGCGCGCGATGCGCAAACACTTGGTTCCAGAGCGCCCCTGCCGCCTCCGATCGAGGCGTGGCGCCCTGACCGCGGGGAATTGGAAACCGGGGCGCCGATGGCATTGTTGAAATCACTCGGGTCGGGCAGAGGCTCGGACGTCCTCAGCTACGATCCGCACCGCCTGTCCAGTCCGCAGGTGTTCCTGCTGACGATGATCATCTTCCTGGCGATCGTCGCCTTCATCGCGGCGATCCTGACGCGCCAGATCTCGAACGCCTTCGTCACCAACCCCGGCCTCAACGGCCTGATCATCGGCGTGCTCGTCGTCGGCATCGGACTGGCCTTCGTGCAGGTCGGGCGACTGTTCCGCGAAGTGCGCTGGGTCAATTCCTTCCGCGCAGGCTCCGAGGTCACCGAGCCGGTGCTGCTGGCACCGATGAAGGCGATGCTCAGCCGCTCCTCGTCGATGGCGTTTTCGGCCAGTTCGATGCGGACGATGCTCGATTCGATCGCCACCCGCCTCGACGAGACGCGCGACGTCTCGCGCTACCTCGTCGGCCTGCTCGTCTTCCTCGGCCTGCTCGGTACCTTCTGGGGCCTGTTGCAGACCATCGGTTCGATCGGCGACACCATCCAGGCGCTCGATCCGGGCTCCGGCGACGCCGCCGCGGTGCTCGAGGCGCTCAAGGCGGGCCTCGCCGCACCGCTGCAGGGCATGGGCACGGCGTTCTCGTCGTCGCTCTTCGGCCTGTCCGGCTCGCTCGTGCTGGGCTTCCTCGATCTCCAGGCCGGCCGCGCCCAGACGCGCTTCTACACCGAGCTCGAGAACTGGCTGTCGACCGTCACCGACCTCTCCTCCGACATCGTCGTCGCCGATGCCAAGAACGGCTCGTCCTCCGACGAGATCCGCGTGCTCTCGGAGCGTCTGCGCCACCTGCAGGAGCAGGGCGGTTCCAATCCGCGCGTCGCCGCCGCCATGGCCAACCTCGCCGACGGCATCTCCGGCCTGGTCAAGAACATGCGCAGCGAGCAGCAGATCATGCGCGACTGGGTCGAAGCCCAGTCCGACGAACAGAAGGCGATGCGCACCACGCTCGAAAAGATCGCCGACGCCCTCAAGAAAGAGGGAGTCCACTAAGTGGCGCTGGCGCGCGGGCGGCGTGGCGACCGCCGTATCGACTATTGGCCGGGCTTCGTCGACGCGCTGTCGACGCTGCTGCTCGCCATCATGTTCCTGCTTTCGGTCTTCGTGCTGGCGCAATTCCTGCTCAGCCGCGAGATTTCCGGCAAGGACGAGGTGCTCAACCGGCTGAATTCCCAGATCAACGAACTGACCCAGCTCCTGGCGCTGGAGAAATCGAATTCGCAGGACACCGAGGATGCGCTGGCCAACCTGCAGGCGTCCCTGTCCTCCGCCGAAGCCGAAAAGAGCCGGCTCGAGCAGCTCCTGGCGCAAGGCGCGGGTGCCGGCGACGCGGCCAACGTGCGCATCGGCGAGCTTTCCGGCCAGCTCGACAGCGAGCGCCAGATCAGCCAGCGGGCGCTCAGCCAGGTCGAACTGCTCAACCAGCAGATTTCGGCGCTGCGCAAGCAGATCGCGGCGCTCGAGGAGGCGCTGGACGCCTCCGAGGCGCGCGACAAGGAATCCAACACCAAGATCGCCGACCTCGGCCGCCGTCTCAACGTGGCGCTGGCCCAGCGCGTGCAGGAGCTGAACCGCTATCGCTCCGACTTCTTCGGCCGGCTGCGCGAGATCCTCTCCGACCGCGAGAACATCCGCATCGTCGGCGACCGTTTCGTCTTCCAGTCGGAGGTCTTGTTCCCGACCGGCTCGGAGCAGATCAACGACGCCGGCAAGGTCGAGATGAAGAAGCTCGCCGAGGCGATCATCGAGCTGCAGAAGGAAATCCCGCCGGAGATCAGCTGGGTGCTGCGCGTCGATGGCCACACCGACAACATCCCGCTCTCGGGCACCGGGCGATACCGCGACAACTGGGAGCTTTCGTCGGCGCGCTCGACTTCGGTGGTCAAGTTCCTGATCGAGAACGGGGTGCCCGCCAATCGTCTGGTGGCAGCCGGCTTCGGCGAATTCCAGCCGCTCGACGCCGCCGACACGCCCGAGGCGCGCTCCAAGAACCGCCGCATCGAGCTCAAGCTCACCGAGCGCTAGGTCTGGCGTCGCACGAATGCGGCCAAGAAGCAGCGTGAGCGGCGGTCATTCGTCACGGTGCCCGCCGCTCCGGATCAAGATTTCGTGCGCTGCCGGGATGCCCCAATTGGGGCGGAGTTGCGGCAGCCGGGAGCCGATTGCGGCTGCTGCGGGCGCGCAAACATTATCTTTTCTTAATTAGGCCTGGCTTGGGGCGCGGACCTAGACTCCTCCGGCAGTCCGGGAACCGCCGGCGATGGCCTCCCACCGCGACGCGACGGAACCGGACGGGCTGCTCGGTCCGGGGAGCATCGGCTCCCCGACAATCTTCGGGAGACGCTACCATGCGCTCTTTGACCTTCAGGACTGCCCTCGCCGCTCTGCTCATCTCGACGCCGCTGGCTGCGGCCTATGCGGCCTCTCCGCACGAAGGGCATTTCCGCTCCGTCGAGCGTGACGACCACGGTACCGACGCCGCATCGATCTCCACCTATGTGCCGGGCGGCCAGCTGAGCGCGGTGCTCAACGACCTGCGCGATGCCAACGCCCGCATCGTCTCCGACCGCAAGGCGAAGCTGATCACGCCGGCCGAGGCGCGCTCGCTCGAAGCGCAGGTCGCGGCGGTCCGCAAGGCGGCGGTCGCCGATGCCGCTAGCGGTATGATCCCCGGCGGCGAATACCGTCAGCTCATGGCCCGGATCACCGGCCTGGACGATCAGGTCGGCCGCGACGCCATGCGGGGCTGACGCCTACCTGGTGCAACGGCGCTCCCCGGAGCGATCCGGGGGCGCCTACCAGCCCAGCCAGAGCGCCAGCAGCGCTGCTGCCGCCGGCAGCGTCTGGATGAGCAGGATCTTGCGGCTCACGGTCGCCGCGCCGAACAGCCCGGCGATGGCGACGCAGACGAGGAAGAAGACCTGGACTGCCCGGCCCGCTTCTCCCAGCCCCCACAGCAGTCCGGCCACGAGAAAGCCGTTATAGAGGCCCTGGTTGGCGGCCAGCACGCGCGACGCCTTGGCGAAGTCGGGCTGGAGGCCGAAGGCCTTGTGGCCGCGCGGCGTGTCCCACAGCACCATTTCCAGATAGACGATGTAGAGATGGATGAGGGCCACAAGCCCGACCAGTGCCTTAGCCAGCATTCTTCCCCGCCTTCTTGCGCCGTTCTCCCACCTCACCACACCGGGCGCATGCCGGACAAGCCTGGACCAGCCGAACGGGCTTGCGGCGCGGCCGCGTTTGGTATCCTTTCGGCCCTTTCCCCAACACAGGAGTCGCCATGTCCTTTGCCAAGCTCGACGAACTCGGCCGCAAGCTAGAAGCCTTGGAACACGCGCTCGCCATCCTCGGGGCCGACGAGGCGACCCATATGGCGGTCGGCGGCGGCGCCAAGCGTGCGGAGGCGATGTCGGCGCTGGCCGGCATGCACCACCGCCAGGCCACCGCGCCCGAGATCGCCGACTGGATCGTCGCGGCGGAGAAGGAGGTCCTGAACGCGGAGCAGGCGGCAGCGCTCGCCGAGTTCCGCCGCCAGTACACCAACATGACCTGCCTTCCGTCCGAATTCGTCGAGCGCTTCACCGCGGCGCGGCTGCGCTCGGAGCAACTGTGGCGCGACCTCAGGGCAAAGAACGACTGGGCCGGCTTCGAACCGGCGCTGGAGGGCGTGGTTACGCTGGTGCGCGAGGAGGCTGCGTTGCGCTCGGACGCGCTGGGGCTCGATCCCTACGACGCGCTGATGGAACAATATGACCCGGGCAACCGGACGGCCGACATCACGCCGGTCTTCGCCGACCTGAAGGCGTTCCTCAAGGACTTCGTTCCCGAGGCGCTTTCGGTGCAGGAAGAGCGGCGCGCCTGCAACCCGGTGCGTCCGCTGTCCGGCGTCTATGCCGTCGAGCGCCAGCGAGAACTCGGGCTGGCGCTGATGGCGGCCATCGGCTTCGACCTCACCCGTGGCAGCCTGTCGGTGTCGCACCACCCCTTCTGCGGCGGCGTGCCGACAGACGTGCGCATCACCACGCGCTACAAGACCGGCGATTTCCTGTCCGCCCTGATGGGCGTGCTGCACGAGACCGGGCACGCGCTCTATGAACAGAACCTGCCCCAGGCCTGGTCGCACTGGCCGCTTGGCAAGGCGCGCGGCATGGCGGTGCACGAGAGCCAGAGCCTGTTCGTCGAAAAGCAGCTCGGCCGCAACCCGGCCTTCTGGCGCTGGGCACTGCCGCTGGTCGAACGACACCTCGGCGAATGCTGGTCGCTCGAGGAGATCCTGCCGCATGTGCACCAGGTCGAACGCGGACTGATCCGCGTCGACGCCGACGAGGTGACCTATCCGCTGCACGTCATCCTGCGCTACGAGCTGGAGCAGGAGCTGGTCGCCGGCCGCCTGGCGGTCCCGCACCTGCCCGAGGCGTGGGACGCCAAGATGCGCGACTATCTCGGCCTGTCCACCATCGACAACCCGGCCGATGGTCCGATGCAGGACGTGCACTGGCCGGGAGGCGCCTTCGGCTATTTCCCTTCCTATACGCTGGGCGCGATGATGGCGGCGCAGCAGTGGGCCACGATCGTCAGGCAACATCCGGCCGTCAACGACGAGATCGCCAGGGGCCATTTCGAGACGATCAACGAATGGCGCGGGAAGAACATCTGGTCGCAAGGTTCGCGCTGGTCGACGCCGGAATTGCTCGAACGCGCCACCGGCGAAAAGCTGAACGCGGCTTACTTCACCGCACATCTCAAGAAGCGCTACGGACGTTGAGCAATCCGACAAGATTTCGGAAAGGCGCCGCAAGCACGGCGTCTTTCCGCTGCGGCACCTCGATGCTCCTACTTTCCGCTTGAACTTGTGGCCCATTCCCCGAAACTCGCGTCCAAACCACGAGACCTTGGGAGGGGCAGGTGGCGGAACAGGCGGATGCGATCGTCGTGGGCGGCGGGATCGCCGGGCTCGTCGCCGCGGCCGAACTCGCCGACAGGGGCAGGCGTGTCGTCATCCTCGAACAGGAGGGCGCGAATTCGCTCGGCGGCCAGGCCTTCTGGTCGCTCGGCGGCCTGTTCTTCATCGATAGCCCCGAGCAGAGGCGCATGCGAATCCGGGACAGCCGCGAACTTGCCCTGCAGGACTGGCTGGGCTCGGCGCAGTTCGACCGGCCCGAGGATTTCTGGCCGCGCAAGGTCGCGGAAGCCTTCATCGATTTCGCCGCCGGCGAGATGCGGCCCTGGCTCCATGCGCAGGGCATGCGCTGGTTCCCGGTCGTCGGCTGGGCCGAGCGCGGCGGCGCGCTCGCTCATGGCCACGGCAATTCCGTGCCGCGCTTCCATGTCACCTGGGGCACCGGCTCCGGCGTGATCGAGCCCTTCCTGCGCCGGGTGCGGGATCACGAGGCGGCAGGCCGCATCGCGCTCAGGTTCCGCCACCAGGCGAGCCGGCTCGTCAAGATAAACGGCGCCGTGACGGGCGTCGCCGGCGAGATCCTGGAGCCATCGACCGTCGAGCGCGGCCAGCGGTCGAGCCGCGCCGTGACCGGCGATTTCGAGGTTCAAGCGGGCGCCGTCATCGTCACCTCCGGCGGCATCGGCGGCAACCACGACCTCGTCCGCAAGGCCTGGCCGGTCGATCGTCTCGGCCCGCCGCCTGGGAAGATGGTCGCCGGCGTGCCGCATCACGTCGACGGCCGCATGATCGCGATCACGGAAGCTGCGGGCGGCACCGTCATCAACCGCGACCGCATGTGGCACTATACGGAGGGGCTGACCAACTGGAGCCCGATCTGGCCGAACCACGGTATCCGCATCCTGCCAGGTCCGTCGTCGATGTGGTTCGACGCGCTCGGCGAGCGGCTCGAGGCACCCTTCCTGCCCGGTTTCGATACCCTCGGCACGCTCCGGCGCATCCTTTCGACCGGCCACGACTACTCCTGGTTCGTGCTGACCCAGAAGATCATCAAGAAGGAGTTCGCGCTGTCCGGCTCCGAACAGAACCCGGACCTGACCTCGAAGCGCTGGATCGAGGTGCTGAAGAGCCGCCGCGCCAAGGGCGCGCCGCCTTCGGTCGAGACCTTCAAGCAATACGGCGAGGATTTCGTCGTCCGCGACAGCCTGCCGGAACTGGTCGCCGGCATGAACGCCCTTGTCGGCAGCGACCTCATCGACCATGACCGCCTGTACGCCCAGATCGCCGCCCGCGACCGCGAGATCGACAATCCCTTCTCGAAGGACGCCCAGGTCACCGCCATCCATGGGGCACGGAAGTATCTCGGCGACCGGCTGGTGCGCACGGCCAGGCCGCACAAGATACTCGACCCCGCCAACGGCCCGCTGATCGCCGTCCGCCTCAACGTGCTGACGCGCAAGACGCTGGGCGGCCTGCACACCAATCTCGACGGCCAGGTACTGGACGCGGCCGGCGAGCCGGTCCCCGGCCTCTATGCGGCGGGCGAGGTCGCCGGCTTCGGCGGCGGCGGCTACCACGGCTATAACGCGCTCGAGGGTACGTTCCTCGGCGGCTGCATCTTCTCGGGCAGGAATGCCGGGAGGCGGGTGGCGCGGGACTGACATCCGGACGCTGGCCGAATTCCCGGTGCGGACTTGCCCATTGACCGCGTCCGCCGCTTTGGGATTTTCTGACCTCTCTGACTTTCACATACGAGCGATTTCGATGACCATACAGTCCGCCCACGCCTACCGCGCCGTGCCCTTGCCCGACTACGTGGAAAAGCCGGTCGAGGACATGCGGGCCGGGGCCCAGGCATTCTATGACGAGATCCGCACCCGCCACACGGTGCGCGAATTCTCCACCCGGCCGGTGCCGCGCGACATCATCGAGACCTGCATCCTGGCCGCCGGCACCGCGCCCAACGGCGCCAACCACCAGCCCTGGCATTTCGCCGTCATCGGCGATGCCGATATCAAGCGGCAGATCCGCGAGGCAGCCGAGGTCGAGGAGCGCGCCTTCTACGAGGGCCGGGCGGGCGAGGAGTGGCTGAAGGCGCTGGCGCCGCTCGGTACCGATGCCTCGAAGCCTTTCCTCGAGGAAGCGCCGTGGCTCATCTGCATCTTCGGCGAGCGCAAGAGCCGCTCGGCCGACGGCGTTTCCCGCAAGAACTACTACGTGCCGGAATCGGTCAGCATCGCCACCGGCTTCCTGATCGCAGCACTCCACCGGGCGGGACTTGCCACGCTCACGCATACGCCCAACCCGATGAGCTTCCTCAACGAGATCTGCGGCCGCGACCCGCACGACAAGCCCTATATCCTGATGGTCGTCGGCTACCCCAAGGACGGCGCCACCATCCCGGCGCACGCCATGGAAAAGCGGCCGCTGTCGGAGATCGCGACGTTCCTCTGACGGGCTACTCCGCCGCGCCCTGCAGGGCGCTGGCGCCGGCGTCGAACTGCAGTTTGGCGAGGCGCGCATAGACGCCGCCCTTGGCGACGAGGCTCTGGTGCGTGCCTTCCTCGACCACCCGGCCGCCATCCATCACCAGGATGCGGTCGGCCTTGAGCACGGTCGCCAGCCGATGGGCGATGACGATGGTCGTGCGGCCCTGCATCAGGTGTTCGAGCGCGATCTGCACCTGTTGCTCGCTCTGCGCGTCGAGCGCCGAGGTCGCCTCGTCGAGCAAAAGGATCGGCGCGTCGCGCAGGATGGCGCGGGCGATCGCGATGCGCTGGCGCTGGCCGCCGGACAGGGTGACGCCGCGCTCGCCGACCTGCGTGTCATAACCGTCCTGCAGCTTCTCGATGAACTCGTCGGCGAGTGCCGCGCTCGCCGCCGCCTCGATCTCCTTCTGCGTCGCGCCGGGGCGGCCGAAGCCGATATTGTCGGCGGCCGAGCATGCGAAGATCGTAACGTCCTGTGGCACGATGGCCATGCGTGCACGCACTGCCTCGGGATCGGCGTTCTGGAGATCGACGCCGTCGATCAGCACCGCACCGCTTTCCGGATCGTAGAAGCGCAAAAGTAGCGAAAACACCGTGCTCTTGCCGGCGCCTGACGGGCCGACGATGGCGACCGTCTCGCCCGGCCTGATCGTAAAGCTCAGGCCGTGCACCGCGGCGCGGTCCGGACGCACCGGATAGGAGAAGGTCACGTCGCGGAATTCGATGGCGCCGGTGCTCGTGGCAGGCAGCCTCGCCGGCGAGGCAGGTGCGGCGACCGTCGACTTCTCCGCCAGGATTTCGGTGATGCGTTCGGCGGCGCCCGCGGCAGCACTTAGTTCGCCCCACACTTCCGACAGCGCGCCGAGCGCACCGGCGGCGAACACCGAGTAGAGCAGGAACTGGCCGAGCGTGCCGGGCGACAGCGTGCCTTCGAGCACGTCGCGCGAGCCGAACCACAGCACCGCCACCACCGAGGCGAAGATGGTGAAGATGGCGAAGAAGGTCAGGATCGCGCGTGCCAGCACCGAGGCGCGGGCAGCCTGGAAGGCGGTCTCCACCGCGGCGGCGAAGCGGCCGGTCACCAGCTTCTCGTTGGTGAAGGCCTGCAGCGTGCGGATGGCGCCGATCTGCTCGCTGGCAAAGGCTGTGGCATTGGCAAGCGTGTCCTGCGCGGTGCGCGACTTGCGCCTGACCGAACGGCCGAAGGCGACGAGCGGCAGGACGATCAGCGGAATGGCGGCGATCACCAGGCCCGATAGCTTCGGGCTGGTCACCACCATCATGGCAAGCGCGCCCAGCCCGAGGATGACGTTGCGCAGGGCGACGGAGGCTGTGGCGCCGACCGCCGACTTGATCTGCGTCGTGTCCGCGGTCAGGCGCGAGACGATCTCGCCCGACATGGCCGTGTCGAAGAAGGCCGGGGACAGTCTGGTCACATGGGCGAAGACATCACGGCGCAGGTCGGAGACGACCCGTTCGCCGAGCGTGATGACGAAATAGTAGCGGCAGGCCGAGGCGAGCGCGAGCAGGGCGGCGATCGCCACCAGCATGCCGAAATACCTGGCGATGAAGCTGGAATCGGACGACGAGAAGCCGTGGTCGATCATGCGGCGGACAGCGATCGGCAGGGTCAGCGTGGTCACGGCGGCAAGGATCAGCGAGATGGTCGCGCCGACGACCAGCTTGGGGTAGCGGCCGAGATAGGGGGACAGCCGGCTCAGCGGACGCAGCGAACGCCTGCGCTCCTGGTTCGCGCCCTCGGTCGTATCCGCCATGAATTTTCCCTTCGGGCCGCGGCCCATTTGCCGGCTGCGCGGCCTTGTGATTCGAAATCGGCTGATGTATAGGCACGCCGACCGTTTCTGAAGCCGTGGCCTATCTAGCTGCGGCTTCGAAGTTTAGGAAGAGGCGCATCGCCGCAGGACACCTGCGCAAGCCGCGCCGCGACAGCAGGAACAGAGCGATGAAGGCCGATATCCATCCCGACTACCACACCATCAAGGTCGTCATGACCAATGGCACCGAGTATTTTACCCGCTCCACCTGGGGCAAGGAAGGCGATACGATGAACCTCGATATCGACCCGACCACGCACCCGGCCTGGACCGGCGGCCAGCAGACGCTGCTCGACCGCGGCGGCCGTCTGTCGAAGTTCAAGAAGCGCTACGAAGGCCTCGGCATCTAAGCCGACCCTGCTTCGCCGAATACAAGGAACCCGCCCACGTGGCGGGTTTTTTGTTGCTGGCGGTTGGATGCGTGTCTTCGGCGAGTGGCGCGCTGCCCCTCACCCTTACCCTCTCCCCGCGGGCGGGGAGAGGGGGGCGTCGGCGTTGCGCCAGCTCTGCCTTTGAAAGTGCAGCTGCGACGACGGCGAATTGGGAACACGCGGCGCGGACGTCCTCCCTCCCCCTTGTGGGGAGGGATAAAGGGTGGGGGTAGTCTCGGGCCGGGAAGGGGAGAATACCCCCACCCCTAGCCCCTCCCCACAAGGGGGAGGGGGATGTCGCCGCCCAGCGCCTCGATCTCCCTCAGCGCCATCGCCTTGTAGTCGGCCACCAGCGCATCGCCCTCGGCCCGTTCGACCGAGATCGCCAGCCGCATGGTGGCTTCGCCCAGCGACATGATCAGGAAAGCCTTGCGCGCAATGTCGTCGTTGCTCGCGCCTGGTGCCACCCGCTGCCAGGCCTCCGCCAGCAGCGTCCCGTTGGCGCGGCTGTCGCGCAGGTCGATGTCGCGCAGCGCCTTGTCGGCCTGCGTGCCCGACCAGATGTCGCGCATCACCGGCTCGGCGAGGAAGATGCCGTAATAGGTGTCGATCAAACCGCCGAAGGCCTCAAGCAGGCCATCCATGTCGGGCACGCCCGAAAGCCCGTCGGCGATGCAGGCGCGACCCTCGGCGTTGTAGCGCTCGGCCAGCGTGCGCACGATGGCGCCCTTGTCCGGAAAATACTGGTACAGCGAGCCGATCGAAACGCCGGCGCGCTCGGCCACCTCGCCCATGCGCATGGCGTCGCTGCCGGCCTCCTCGATCAGGGCGGTGGCGGCCTGCAGCATGCGCTCGACCCGCTCCTGGCTGCGCTTCTGGCTCGGCGCCCGGCGCAAGGCACTGCTCTCTTCGGTCTTGTCCATGGTCCAGCCCGCCGCGATTCCGCTTGACGGATATAATATGAGGGTTTATCACATTTGCAAATGTGAGGATTGCTCACGTTATGGAGGCCAAGATGCAGTCTGAACTTGCCAATGCTCCTTTCCTCATCCTCGGCGGTACCGGAAAGACCGGCGGCCGCATCGCCGAACGCCTCGCCGCCCGGGGCCTGCCGGTCCGCATCGGCTCGCGCTCCGCGTCGCCCGCCTTCGACTGGACCGACCGCTCGAGCTGGGCGGCAGCCTTCCAGGGCGCACGCGCCGTCTACATCGCTTTTCATCCCGATCTCGCCGCTCCCGGCGCTGCCGACATCGTCGGCGACTTCGCCCGCCTTGCTGTCGGCATGGGCGCCAGGCGGCTTGTGCTGCTCTCCGGGCGCGGCGAGCCCGAGGCCCAGCGCGCCGAGCAGGCCGTCATCGCCTCCGGCGCCGACTGGACGGTCCTGCGCTGCAGCTGGTTCATGCAGAATTTCAGCGAGGCCTTCATTGTGGATGCGGTACTTTCAGGGGAAGTTGCCTTGCCGGTCGGAGATGTCGGCGAGCCTTTCGTCGATGCCGACGACATCGCCGATGCCGCCGTTGCCGCCTTCACCGACGACCGCCACATAGGCCAGCTCTACGAGATGACGGGCCCGCGCCTGCTCAGCTTCCGCGACGCCGTGGCCGAGATCGCCAAGGCCAGCGGCCGGGACGTCCGCTTCACAGAGATCACCGCTGCCGAATTCGAGGCGGGGCTGGGCGCCGCGGGTCTGCCGGCGGATCTCGTCGGGTTGCTGATGATGCTGTTCACCGAGGTGCTCGACGGCCGCAACGCCCATGTCGCCGATGGTGTCGAGCGAGCGCTCGGGCGTCCGGCGCGGGATTTTCGTGACTATGCCGCAGCGGTCGCCGCGTCGGGCGCCTGGGGAGGCGCAGAATGATCGCTACGCTGTTTTCCGCGCTCACCTTCGTCGCCGTCATCGGCAGCGGCCTCGCCGCAGGGCTGTTCTTCATTTTCTCGAACACGATCATGGCGTCCTTCGCCAGGCTGCCCGCGGCGCAGGGCATCGCCGCCATGCAGCAGATCAACCTGACCATCATCAATCCCGCCTTCATGGCGGTGTTCATGGGCATGGTGTTGCTCTCGCTGGTGCTGGGCGCCAGGGCGCTGCTCGGATGGTCGGAGGCGGGCGCGACCTGGCTGCTTGCGGGTGCCGTGGCCTATCTGGTCGGCGCTTTCCTGGTGACGGTCGTCTTCAACGTGCCGCTCAACGACCAGCTTGCAGCGGTCGATCCGGCGAGCACCGAGGGGGCAGCGCTCTGGGCCGCCTACCTGCGCGACTGGCTGCCGTGGAACCATGTGCGCACTGTCGCCTGCGTCGTCTCGCTCGGCGCCTTCGTCATGGCCTTCGCCCGCGCGCTCTAAAGAAAAAGGCCGGGTCGCCCCGGCCTTTTCGTCTCAGTTCTGGCGCTGCCAGCGCGCCACCGCATGTTCGATCAGCCGGCCGACGAGGTCGGGATAGGAAACGCCCGAGGCCGCCATCGTCTTCGGATACATGCTGATGTTGGTGAAGCCGGGGATGGTGTTGACCTCGTTGACCAGCGCCGAGCCGTCTGGTTTCACGAAGAAGTCGACACGCGCCATGCTTTCGCAGCCCAGCGCCAGGAAGGCGCCGCGGGCAATCTGCTGCAGCTTGGCGGTGGCGCCGTCGGGCAGCTCGGCGGGAATGCGCAGCGCGGCGCCGTCGGCGTCGATGTACTTGGCTTCGTAGGTGTAGAAGCCGTGGCTCGCGGCCGGCACGATCTCGCCCGGCACGGAGACGGAGATCGCGCCGTCGGGTGCCTCGAGCACGGCGAACTCGACCTCGCGGCCGGCGACGAACTCCTCGATCAGCACCTTGCGGTCGTGCCTGAAGGCCTCGGCCAGCGCCTTCTCCAGCTGCTCCGGAGTCTCGGCCTTGCTGACCCCGACCGACGAGCCCTGCCGCGCCGGCTTGACGAAAACGGGCAGGCCGAGCGCGGCCTTGACCGCAGCGAAGCTCGGCTTGTCGCCGGCGTGCACCGTGATCCCGCGAGCCACCGGCAGTCCGGCCTCCCTCATCAGCCGCTTGGCCGTGTCCTTGTCCATTGCATTGGCCGATCCCAGTACGCCGCAGCCGACATAGGCAATGTCGGCCACCTCGGCGAGACCCTGCACCGCGCCGTCCTCGCCGAACGGACCATGCAGCACCGGAAACAGCACGTCGATCTTCGCCAGCTCGAACGGCGCCTGGCCCTCGGGCAGGGCGACCAGCCGCCCCTTGCCGCCCGGCACCAGCGCCACCTCCGTGCCGCTTTCCGGCACGGCAGGCGGCAGGGCGCCCTCCTGGTCGAGTTCCGCGATGAGCCAACGCCCGTCGCGGGAAATGCCGATCGGCACCACCTCGTACCGGGCCTGGTCGATCGCCTTGACCACGTTGCCGGCCGACATGATGGAAACGTCGTGCTCGGCGGAGCGCCCGCCGAACAGCACTGCGATGCGTGGTCTCGTGGTCATGCTTTCTCCCGCCAACGCCGAACCGCCTTCAATGAGGAGCCTACCGAGTGGCCGGCGATTCCAGCTTATCTGTGGCGCGACGCTTCGAGCGTGCGGCGGCGGTCACGCCTCGCCCTTGTGGCCCTTGCGGTCGGAATGGCCGAGGTCCCGCGCGGGATCGATCACGTCGCGTACCAGCTGCTTGAGCTGGGCCGCGTCGGGAAAGCCGCTGTCGCGCTTGCGGTCCCAGATCAGGGTCTCGTTGCAGGTGATCGTGAACACCCCGCCGGTGCCCGGCACCAGCGTCACCTCGCCGAGCTCCTGCCCGAAGGTCGACAAAAGCTCCTGCGCCATCCAGCCGGCACGAAGCAGCCACATGCACTGGGTGCAGTAGGTGATGCGGATCTGGGGACGGGTGTCGTTGGTCATGAGCAGCTCCGAGACCGAAGGGTTGTTCTCTGGCTTGCTGCGCGCTCCTGCGAACCTTGATCGCCGCGGAGCTGCGGTGGCTTGCTGATATCTGGCCCGGCCGAAAAGACGGGCGAATTCGCGGCGGACCGTAGATCCGCCGCGAAGAGGCATTCGACGTTACGCCGCGCTGAGCTTGGCCAGCGTCTCGTCGTCGACTTCGAAGTTGGCGTAGACGTTCTGCACGTCGTCGTCGTCTTCCAGCGTGGCGACCAGCTTCATCAGCGACTGGGCGCGGTCCTCGTCGACCGGAATGTTGTTCTGCGGCTTCCAGATCACTTTCTGCGACTGGGCCTCGCCGAGCGAGCCTTCGAGCGCCTTGGACACGTCGCCGAGGCTTTCGAAGGCGCAGATGATGGTGTGGCCGTCCTCGTCCGACTGCACGTCGTCGGCGCCGGCCTCGATGGCCGCGTCCATCACCTTGTCGGCGCTGCCTGCGGTCGCCGGGAAGACGATCTCGCCGACGCGGTCCCACATGAACGACACCGAGCCGGTTTCGCCCAGCGCCCCGCCGGCCTTGGTGAAGGCGGCGCGCACGTTCGAGGCCGAGCGGTTGCGGTTGTCGGTCAGCACCTCGACGATGACGGCGACGCCGCCCGGGCCGTAGCCCTCGTAGCGCACTTCCTCGTAGTTCTCGGCATCGCCGCCCGTGGCCTTGTTGATCGCCCGCTGGATGTTGTCCTTGGGCATCGATTCAGCCTTGGCGTTCTGCACCGCCAGCCGCAGGCGCGGGTTCATCGCCGGGTCGGGCAGACCCTGCTTGGCTGCCACGGTGATTTCGCGCGCGAGCTTGGAGAACATCTTCGAGCGCACCGCGTCCTGGCGGCCCTTGCGGTGCATGATGTTCTTGAATTGTGAATGGCCGGCCATGGGACCCCTGTTCTGTCGCTTCGGCGAGTGTTGGAATGGCCGGCGTTATAGATAAATCGGCTCAATACGTCCAGACTTCCGGGCTTTCGAGGCCTTGCGAAAACGGGGCCACGCCGCGCCGATGACCGTGCGTCGCCCAAGGCGTCATTGCGCGCGCTTCCGGACAGGCCGGTCGTCATGGTCCTCGGCGGCATCCGAGGCCGGGCCTTCCCTGCCTCCGTCCGGGCCGCACCCGCCGACGCGCACCATGTTGCGGCCGGCCGCCTTGGCCTCATAGAGCGCCCTGTCGGCGATCAGCAGAAGCTCGTCGAGCCCCCTGACCTCGACGGCGGCGCAGGCCGCCACCCCGATGCTGACGGTCATGCGCAGTTGCTGGCCCGACGGCAGCATCAGTTCCGCCCGCTCCACCGTGAGGCGAATGCGCTCGGCCATGCCGGTCGCCTCGATCAGGTCGGCCTTGGGCAACAGAACCGCGAATTCCTCGCCGCCGGTCCGGCCGAACAGATCGGCCCTCCGGAGCTCGGGGGAAACCAGGCGGACGAACTCGGTCAGCACGCTGTCGCCCGCGGCATGCCCGAAGCGGTCGTTGATGCGCTTGAAATAGTCGAGATCGATCGTCAGCAAGGCGACGCCCTGGGAGCTGCGCGACAGCTCCGCGAGGCGGGATTTCGCCCGTTCCATGAACGCACCGCGCGACAGCGCCCCGGTGAGGGAATCGAAATTCGCGGCCTTGAACAGCCGGTCTATCAGTTCCTTGCGCGCCGCGTTCGTGCTCGCCACGGTCAGCGGGCCGAGCGCCATGAGCGCCACGCCCAGCCGGATCGAGTCGAGCAGTCGAAGCGGGTTCGGCAGCTTGGACAAGGGGATCAGCTGCGCCGGGAGCGAGATCAGCAGCCAGGCCGACATCAACATGGTCAGCGTGGTCGTGGTGAACAGGCTGTAGGTCAGGGCGCACCACAGCAGGGCCGGGATGGGGAAGGCGAGTGCGCCCGGACCGCCCACGACAAGGCCCACGCCGACCGAGGCGGCAAGAGCCGCAGCGGGGGCGGCGTGCAGCAGGGTGGCCAGGTTGGCCGCCAGCGGCTTCCGCCATTGGCGCATCAGCGTGCCAGCGCCCGGAAAGGTCAGGATGACGGGCAGGACGACAAGGTTGTTGACCAGTTCGCTGACGAACCAGAACGCCATCCCGTCGGTGATGTCGCGGCCGAACAGCAGCGCTGCGCCGGCGGCGCTGGCGAGCGCCGCCGCCATCGCCGCCGCGCAACACACGGCGAACAGATAGAGCACCGAGATCGAGCGCCGCAGCCTGCGGATGTCTTCGGACATCAGGCTGAACAGTCCATAGCCGGCCATGGCGCCCGCCATGTTGGCGGAGGACAGCCAGAGGTTTGTGCGCAGGTCGCTGCCGGTGAGGAAGTCGGCGGCGATGTAGCCGGCGAAGGCCGCCAGCCATCCGGAAGCCGTGGCACAGGCGGGGTTGCGCACCATCAGGCCCAGGAGAATGGCGTTCGCCGGCCATATGGCGGCCAGGAAACCGACCGGGCGGGTAAATATCCCGAAAAGCGATGCGGCGAGGACCGCCGTCCCGACGGTCAGGGCGACCAGTGACCTTTGCGCCATGCTGATATCTGCTGGGTGGTGGCGTTTACTGGCAGCGAGCATATTCCTTCCGTTCGCATCAAAACGCCCCTTCATCCCGACCATCGTCGCAAACAGTTCACTTAGGCTTAATAAGCAACATCGAATTCGCCCTGTGGTTGTCTCGCGATTGCGGCGGAATGACGCTAGGGATGCCGTAGCGCCAATTGCCTCGGCTGCGAGGGCGGTCTCGGGCAGAGATCCGGGGCGAAGAGCTTCCAGGACATGGTTGCAATCGCGCCGAGCCGCCGAGCCGCCTGCCAGCCTCGATCCACCCGCGGCGCGTCTAGGCGGAAGCTTCGGGGAACCTTATCCGCACCCGCAGGCCCCGGCCTTCCGCACCCGCAGACAGCTCCAGCCTGCCGCCGAACAGCGCCGCGATCTCCTCGACGATCGGCAGGCCGAGGCCGGCGCCTGGCTTGTCGCCGGCGCGGCCGCGGGCGAAGCGCTGGCGCACGGTCTCGAGTTCCGATGCCGGGATGCCCGGCCCGGTGTCCTCGACTTCGAGCATGACGTTGTCGCCCTCGCGCAGCACCTTCACCGTCGCCTCGGCGCCCGAGCCGGCATAGGCGAGGGCGTTCTCGACAAGGTTGCGGATCATCTCGCCGAGCAGCATCGGCTCGCCGCGCATGAAGAGAGCTTCCTCGCCCTCGAAGCCGAGGTCGATGCCCGCGGCATGGGCATGGGTGATGCGGTCGGCGGTGAGCGTCCGGGCGAGTTCGGTCAGGTCCACCGCGCCCAGGCTCTTCAGCTGCTCGGATGCCGCCTGGTCGACCTTGGCGAGCAGAAGCAGCTGGGCGATGACGCGTTCGGCATGCGCCACCGCCTCGTCGCCGATGCGGGCGGCGCGGCGGGCCTCCTCCAGCGAATGCGCGCGCGACGACAGCGCAAGCTGGGTGCGGATGATGGTCAGCGGCGTGCGCAGCTGGTGGCTGGCATTACCGGTGAAGTGGCGCATGGCCCCGAGCGCGGAACCCAGCCTGCCCATGAAGGAGTTGACCGTGTCCACCAGCCCCCGCACCTCCTTGGGCACCGACTGCTCGATCGGGTGCAGGTCGTCGGGATTGCGCTCGGCAATCGCGTCGCGCAGCCGGTAGAGCGGGCGCAGCGAGAAGGTGACGGCAAACCAGACGATGGCCGCCGCACTGCCGATCAGGATCGCCAGCCTGAGCGCCGAGCGTAGGAGGATGGTCTGCGCCAGCTGGGTCCTGGCGATGGTCGTTTCGGCGACGGTGACGACGAAGGGGATCGAGGTGGCGCCCGTGGAGGCGGCGCGGTAGAGCGAGGTCAGCCTGATCGGCTCGCCGCGGAAGGTCGCGTCCGAATAGCCGCTTTCCTCCTGGCCGAGGCCCTCGATCACCGGCAAGTTCTGGTAGCCGGTGATGAAGCCGTCGGGGCCGTCGACGCGGTAGAACACCCGGTCCTGCGCGGCGGAAGTCAGCATTTCGAGCGCGACATAGGGGATGTCGACTTCGAGCGCGCCGTTCTCCGCCACCACCACCCGCTCGGCAATCGCCAGCGCCGAGCCGGCCAGCACCCGGTCGGAGACGGCGTTCGCCGTGTCGACGGCCTCGTTGTAGGTGTCGGCCAGCGCGATCAGGCCGATGGCGACCAGCGGCACGAGCAGCCACAAGAGCAGCCGGCGTCGCAGCGAATAGGTTTTCGTCCGTGGCATCAGGGACTGGGCAGCTTTTCGAGATAGTAGCCGATGCCGCGCGCCGTGCGCACGGTCAGCCCATAGGGCGCGAGCCGTTTGCGCAGGCGGCTGACATATTGCTCGATGGCGTTGGCGCTGAGGTCCTCGTCGAAACCGGCGAGCGATTCGATGATCGCCTGCTTGGCCACCACCTTGCCGGCGCGCATGAACAGCGTCTCGAGCAGTGCGAGTTCGCGCGCCGGAATGTCGATCGCCGCCCCGTGCGAGGAGAAGCTGCGGGTGTTGAGGTCGAGCAGCACCTCGCCGAAGGTGACGGTGGAGGCCTTGAGCCCGGCGCGGCGGCGCAGCAGCGTGCGCACCCTGGCCTCGAGCTCGCCGACGTCGAAGGGCTTGACCATGTAATCGTCGGCGCCGAGGTCGAGGCCTTTCACCCGCTCGTCGAGCGAGTGGCGCGCCGACAGGATCAGCACCGCCGCATCGTGCTGGCGCCCGCGCATGGTGCGCAGCACTTCGAGCCCGTCCATCTCGGGCAGATTGAGGTCGAGGATGACGAGATCGAAGCGCTCGGCGGCGAGCACCGCGACCGCCGAAGTGCCGTCGCCGACGACGTCGACGGCGTAACCGCTGCCTTTGAGCACGGCGGCAAGCCCGCCGGCCAGCGTGGCGTTGTCCTCGACCACCAGAATGCGCACCGAAATCTCCCTGCCGTTGCCGCCCGAACGATGCCTATTCGCTGGGCAAAGGTCCAGAGCTGCGTAGCGCGCTTCGCCGTTGTGTCCAAGGCCGGGCTGTTGCATGGTCTCGCCGTCATGCGCCTGGCCCTTCTCTTCGCTTTCATCAGCCTTGCAGCCCCCGCACGCGCGGAGGTCACCGTGTTTCCGGCGCTCAACGCCGTGGCGGACGCCCGCACGCTGGTGGTCTATTCGTCGCTGGACGCGCCGCTCGCCAAGCCGATGATCGACGGCTTCCAGAAGGCCAATCCCGACGTCGCCGTGCGCTACGAGGACCTGCTCACCACCGAGATCTACGATCGCGTGGTCGCCGAGACCGATGCCGGCGAGGGCTCTGCCGACATCGCCTTCTCGTCGGCCATGGACCTGCAGGTCAAGCTCGCCAATGACGGCTATGCCCAGGAAAGCCGGCTGCCGCTCTCGGGCCGCTGGCCGCGCTGGGCCAACTGGCGCGACACCGCCTATGCGCTGACCTTCGAGCCGGCGGTGTTCGTCTATCACAAGCCGAGCTTCGCCGACGCGCCGCCGCCGGCGACGCGCGGCCAGTTCGTCGATTTCCTCAAGGCCCAGGGCGACAAGGTCTACGGCCGCATCGCCACCTACGACATCGAGCGCTCGGGCGTCGGCTTCATGTTCATGGCCCGCGACCAGGAGCAGTATCCCGACATCTGGTCGGTCATCCGCACCATGGGTGCGGCCGGCGTGAAGCTCTATTCGACCAGCGGCGCGATCCTCGAGCGCATCGCCGACGGCCGCTTCGTGCTCGGCTACAACATCCTCGGCTCCTACGCCGCCGACTGGGCGGCGCGCGATCCCAATGTCGGCATCGTGCTGCCCAAGGATTATACGGTGGTGATGTCGCGCATCGGCCTGGTGCCCAAGGCGGCGCGCTCGCCCGACCTCGGCCGCCGCTATCTCGAATATTTCATGTCGGCCGAGGGCCAGACGGTGATGGCGGCGCAATTGCACATCGCCGCCGTCAACCCCGACGTGTCCGGCGACAACACCGCCAACCGCATGCAGCAGGTTCTCGGCGGGCAGTTGCGGCCGGTGCCGGTCAGTCCCGGCCTCATGGTCTATCTGGACCAGGTCAAGCGCTCGCGCGTCATCCAGCGCTGGAACGAGGCGCTGCGCAGCCCCTGACGATGTACCCAACCTGTTGCATCGGTGTCAGTCTGATGTCAGGTTGCTGCGCTAGGGAAGTTTTGGCCCGTCCGTTGGGAGGCGGCGAGGCCCGGAAAGTTCGGGAGGACTTCGAACAGGTTTCCGCAAAGGCTACCCGGCGGCGTCGAATGCGCCGAAAGAGGGGCCGGAAACGCTGCACCACGGCCGGCCAACCAGCCCGCCAGTTCCTGCCGTCAGATCCGGGTCGCCGCTTCGCGAACGGGCCGCGAAACTGAAAAGGCATTTGCCTCGCGCATGCGGGCAGCAAGGGAGGAACGGCAGTGAAGCAGTTCGTATTGGCATCCATCATCGCAGGCGCATTCGCCCTGCCGGCCGCCGCGGCCGAGTACAAGATCATGGCTCCGGCAGCCCCGGGCGGCGGCTGGGACCAGACCGCGCGCTCGATGCAGACCGCGCTCCAGGACGAGAAGATCTCCAGCAGCGTCCAGGTCAGCAACGTTCCCGGCGCTGGCGGCACCATCGGCCTGGCCCAGTTCGTCAACCAGGCCAACGGCGACCCCAACCAGCTCATCGTCGGCGGCTACGTCATGGTCGGCGCGATCCTGACCAACGCCTCGCCGGTCACCCTCGAGCAGGTCACCCCGATCGCCCGCCTGACCGGCGAATATGAAGCGATCGTCGTGCCCGCCAGCTCCGACATCAAGGACATGGCTGGCCTCGTCGCCAAGCTGAAGGCCGATCCGGGCTCGGTGTCCTGGGGCGGCGGTTCGGCCGGCGGCACCGACCACATCACGGCCGGCCTCGTCGCCAAGGCCGTCGGCGTCGATCCGACCAAGGTCAACTACATCGCCTATTCCGGCGGTGGCGAGGCGCTCGCCGCCATCCTCGGCGGCCAGGTGACCGTCGGCATCTCCGGCTACGGCGAATTCGCCGAGCAGATCAAGGCGGGCCAGCTGCGCATCCTCGGCATCTCGGCCGACAAGAAGGTCGAAGGCGTCGATGCCCCGACGTTCAAGGACGGCGGCGTCGACGTCTCGATCCAGAACTGGCGCATGGTCGCCGCCGCTCCCGGCATCTCTGCCGACCAGAAGGCAGCCGTGCTCGCCGACGTCGAGAAGATGGTCACTTCGGCCTCGTGGAAGAAGATCCTCGCCGACAAGGGCTGGGCCAACACCTACCTCGCCGGTGACGACTTCTCAGCTCAGCTGAAGAAGGACACCGAGGCGACCGCCGCGATCCTGAAAGACATCGGCCTGGTGAAATGAGCCGGGACACCCAGCAACAAGAAAAGCGCCGCCCGGACCGGGCGGCGCTTGTCATCGCCGCCCTGCTGATGGCGGCTTCCGTCGTCATCGCCTGGAACACGGCCAGCCACAGTGCCGGTGGCGCCTATGCGCGCGTCGGCCCGGCGACCTTTCCCTACGTGATCGCCGTCGCATTCTTCGGCCTGTCGATCTGGACGGCGATCGAAGCGTTCCGCGGCGACTTTCCCGAGCGCGAGCATCAGGAGATCAGCCCGATCCTGTGGATCGTCGGCGGCCTCGCCGCGCAGATGCTGCTGCTCAAGGTGGCCGGCTTCTCCATTGCCACGGGCCTGCTCTTCGCCGCCACCGCGCGGGCATTCGGGCGCGGTCCGCTGTGGAAGACCATTCCCCTCGGCATCGTCCTCGCCTTCGTCGTCTGGGTCATTTTCGCCAAGGGACTGCAGCTCTCGCTGCCAGCCGGCCCGCTCGAACGCCTGTTCTGAGCGGCATCTTTAGGAGCGGCTAGATATGGATACGTTCGGTCTGCTGGCGCAGGGTCTTTTGACGGCGCTTGAACCCATCAACCTGCTTTACGCACTCATCGGCGTGACCCTCGGCACCGCCGTCGGCGTCCTGCCCGGCATCGGCCCGGCGCTGACCGTGGCCCTGCTGCTGCCTGTCACCTACAAGCTCGATCCGGCCGGATCGCTGATCATGTTCGCCGGCATCTATTACGGCGGCATGTATGGCGGCTCGACCACGTCGATCCTGCTCAACACGCCGGGCGAAAGCGCCTCGATCGTCACGGCGCTCGAAGGCAACAAGATGGCGCGCGCCGGACGCGGCGGCCCGGCGTTGGCTACGGCTGCCATCGGCTCCTTCGTCGCCGGCCTCATCGCCACCATAGGCCTCGCCTTCATCGCGCCCACCGTGGTCAAGATGGCGCTGTCCTTCGGCCCGGCCGAATATTTCGCGCTGATGATCCTGGCCTTCATGACCGTGTCGGCCGCCTTCGGCGATTCGAGCCTGCGCGGCCTCACCGCGCTGTTCATCGGCCTTGCCCTCGGCCTGGTCGGCATCGACCTGCAGACCGGCCAGGCGCGGCTTTCCTTCGGCATCCCCGACCTGCTCGACGGCATCGAGGTGACGACGCTGGCGGTCGCGCTGTTCGCGGTCGGCGAGGCGCTCAGCGTCGCGGCCAGCAAGGGCGGCGATTCCACCATCCAGGCGATCAAGGGCTCGGTGTGGATGACCCGCGAGGATTGGCGGCGCTCGTGGAAGCCCTGGCTGCGCGGCACCGCCGTCGGCTTCCCCATCGGCGCGATGCCGGCGGGCGGCGCCGAGATCGGCACGTTCCTGTCCTACTCGATGGAAAAGCAGCTGGCCGAGAAGCCGGAAGAGTTCGGCAACGGCGCCATCGAGGGCGTCGCCGGTCCGGAAGCCGCCAACAATGCGTCGGCCGCCGGCACGCTGGTGCCGCTACTGACGCTCGGCCTGCCGACCACGGCGACGGCGGCGATCATGCTCGCCGGCTTCCAGCAGTTCGGCCTGCAGCCCGGTCCGCTGCTGTTTGCCACCAACCCGCAGCTCGTCTGGGGCCTGATCGCCTCGCTGCTGGTCGCCAACCTGATGCTCTTGGTGCTGAACCTGCCGCTGATCGGCCTGTGGGTCCGACTTCTGACCATCCCGACGCCGTGGCTCTATGCCGGCATCCTGCTGTTTGCGACGCTCGGCACCATCGGCGCCAACTCGGCCGTCTACCAGCTCAACGTCGCCGGCCTGTTCACCTGGCCCATGTCGTTCGAGCTCGGCATGCTTCTGGCCTTCGGTCTGCTCGGCTACGGCCTGCGCCGCTTCCACTATCCGATCGCGCCCGTGGTGGTGGGCCTGATCCTCGGGCCGATGGCCGAGCAGCAGCTGCGCCGCGCGCTGGCCATCAGCCAGGGCGACCCGACGATCCTCGTCGGCTCGCCGATCGCGGTCGTGCTGTTGCTGCTCGCGGCCACAGCAGTGCTTCTGCCGCTCTACCTGCGGGCACGCGGCAAGGGCAAGGTGCTCGCCCAGCTCGGCGCCAGCGAGGACTGAGAAGCAAGGTCCGGAAACGAAAAAAGCCGACGCCCGGGTGACCGAGCTTCGGCTTTTTCCTTGCCTTGCGGGCTGATGTCCAGGGCGACAGAGCGGTGAATCCGCCAGGACCACCGCTCCGGAGCGCCTCCTGCAACGCCGCACCCTTGCGGTGCAAGGACATCGCAGCACGGCTGATCCGCAGCCCGTCCGCGGGGACGGGCCCGATCCCGTGGGCGCTCTCTACCCTGAAGCCAAAAAAATCAGTAGTGGCGGATGCGGTCGAAATGCCGGGGGTCGATGCCCAGCATGACCAGATCCTGGTTGGCCGGACGGTGGCCGCGCTCGACGGCGGCAGCCGCGGCGACGGCGCTGCCGAGGGTGCGAACCAGATTGCCAATGCGTCCAAGGGGCTTGCGAGCGTTCATCTTCGTCTTCCTTTCGCGCTGCATCATCATCTCTTGTGCAACGCAACAAATATAGGTGACGCAAAGGGAAGCGGTAGAGGTGGCGTCGCATGTTTGCCATGCGTTTGCTGCAATGGTCGGCTAAACAGGCGCCGGTGGACGCTGCGGGACCGCAGCACTTGAAAGGCGAGGCGCCTTCGGTTATATCAGCGTCAAATTCTTGGTCGGTATGACGAAGAGTGGGTCCACCCGGTCCCGCTCTTTTTTGTTACCTGCCGGCCGCTTGGAGAACCAATGACCGAAAACGCAGTCGAACAGGCAGGCGACGACCGCATCATCCGCGAGACCGGCATCGACGCCCGCATCGCGCTGATCGTTCAGCCCGTCCTTCGGGCGATCGGCTTCCGCCTCGTCCGCGTGCGGCTGTCGGGCCAGAACGGCCTGACGCTGCAGATCATGGCCGAGCGCGAAGACGGGACCATGACGGTCGAGGATTGCGAGGAGGTGAGCCGTGCCGTCTCGCCCGCCCTCGATGTCGATGATCCGATCGAAAAGGCGTATCATCTCGAAGTGTCGTCGCCGGGCATCGACAGGCCGCTGGTGCGCAAGTCGGATTTCGCCAACTGGATCGGCCATCTCGTGAAGATGGAGACCTCGGTCCTGGTCACCGACCGCAAGCGCTTCCGCGGCAAGATCGCCGAGGCCGACGAAGAGGGCATCCTGATCCAGCGCGACCAGGCCGCCTATGGCGAGGAGCCGACCGTGCGCGTGCCTTTCGAGGCGATCGCCGAAGCGCGGTTGATCCTGACCGACGACCTGATCCGCGATGCCCTGAGCAAGGACAACAGGGCCCGCAAGGAAGCGAAGAAGCGCCACGGCGAGGCCGACGACGCCGGTGAAGACGAAGAAACCGAAACGGAAGACTGACAGAGCCGTGCAGCCGGACCGGGTCCGGCCTGAAGCTCGGGGAGAAAGACAATGGTTGTAAGCGCCAACAGGCTCGAACTGCTGCAGATCGCCGATGCGGTCGCCCGCGAGAAGTCGATCGACAAGTCGATCGTCATCGCCGCCATGGCCGACGCGATCCAGAAGGCGGCACGCTCGCGCTATGGCCAGGAAACCAACATCCGCGCCGACATCAACCCGAATACGGGCGAGATGAAGCTGCAGCGCCTGATG
This sequence comes from Mesorhizobium sp. CC13, assembly GCF_039907765.1. Classification (NCBI taxonomy): domain Bacteria; kingdom Pseudomonadati; phylum Pseudomonadota; class Alphaproteobacteria; order Hyphomicrobiales; family Phyllobacteriaceae; genus Mesorhizobium; species Mesorhizobium sp. CC13. Next base: position 210,837 of record NZ_JARDJI010000006.1, read on the forward strand.
GAAGTGGTCGAGAAGGTCGAGGACTACGCGACCCAGATCGCGCTGACCTCGGCGCGCGAACGCAATCCCGACGCGCAGCTCGGCGACTTCATCGCGGAGCAGCTGCCGCCGATGGATTTCGGCCGCATCGCCGCGCAGTCGGCCAAGCAGGTCATCGTCCAGAAGGTGCGCGAGGCCGAGCGTGACCGCCAGTACGACGAATACAAGGACCGCATCGGCGAGATCGTCAACGGCACGGTCAAGCGCGTCGAATACGGCAACGTCATCGTCGATCTCGGCCGCGGCGAGGCGATCATCCGCCGCGACGAGCTGATCCCCCGCGAGAACTACAAGTACGGCGACCGCGTCCGCGCCTACGTCTACGACGTGCGCCGCGAGCAGCGCGGCCCGCAGATCTTCCTGTCGCGTACCCATCCGCAGTTCATGGCGAAGCTGTTCACCATGGAAGTGCCGGAAATCTATGACGGCATCATCGAGATCAAGTCGGTGGCCCGCGATCCGGGGTCGCGCGCCAAGATCGCCGTCATTTCGCGTGACAGCTCGATCGATCCGGTCGGCGCCTGCGTCGGTATGCGCGGCTCGCGCGTCCAGGCCGTCGTCGGCGAGCTCCAGGGCGAAAAGATCGACATCATCCCGTGGTCGCCTTCGGCCGCCTCCTTCATCGTCAACGCCCTGCAGCCGGCCGAGGTCGCCAAGGTCGTTCTCGACGAGGACGCCGAGCGCATCGAGGTCGTGGTGCCGGACGACCAGCTGTCGCTCGCCATCGGCCGCCGCGGCCAGAACGTGCGCCTCGCCTCGCAGCTGACCGGCTGGGACATCGACATCCTCACCGAGCAGGAAGAGTCCGAGCGCCGCCAGAAGGAATTCGTCGAGCGTTCGACGCTGTTCATGGAAGCCCTCGACGTCGACGAGATGGTCGGCCAGGTGCTCGCCTCGGAAGGCTTCACCAGCGTCGAGGAAGTGGCCTATGTCGACGCCGACGAGATCTCCTCGATCGACGGCTTCGACGAGGACACCGCCAGCGAGATCCAGCAGCGCGCCCGCGAATATCTCGAGAAGATCGAGGCCGAGCACGACGAGAAGCGCAAGAAGCTCGGCGTCGAAGACGAGCTGCGCCAGATCCCCGGCATCACCACCGCGATGCTGGTGGCGCTCGGCGAGGACGGCGTCAAGAGCATCGAGGACTTCGCCGGCTACGCCGCCGACGATCTCGTCGGCTGGAAGGAGCGCAAGGACGGCGAGACCAAGTTCTATCCGGGCGTTCTGGCCGACTACGGCGTGTCGCGTGCGGACGCCGAGCAGATGGTCGTCGCCGCCCGCCGCATGGTTGGCTGGATTTCCGAAGACGAAGTGGCTGAGGAAGCCACCGACGTCGCCGGTGAGTGACGTGGGTCGGGCCGGAGATAGCTTTGGACGAGATGAACGATCGCACCTGCATCGTCACGCGCCAGAGCGGCGAAACGGATGATCTGATCCGTTTCGTCGTCGGTCCCGATTCGACTGTTTTTCCCGACCTGAAGAGAAAGTTGCCCGGCCGCGGTTGCTGGGTGACGGCCGACCGCCTACATGTCGACAAGGCGGCGGCCAAGGGCATGTTCGCCCGCGCCTTCAAGAAGCCGGTCGTCGTTCCGGCCGACCTGGGCGCCATGGTGGACGCACTGCTTGCAAAATCGGCGCTCGGCGCGCTCGGGCTCGCCCGCAAGGCGGGGCTCGTTGCGCTCGGCGCCGCCAAGGTCGACACTGTCGTACGCGCCGGAAAGGCGCTTCTGGTGCTCCACGCCTACGAGGGCGCCGAGGATGGCGTCCGCAAGATCACCCAGGCCCGCAAGGCGACCGTCCATCTCGGCGGCCCTGCCACGCCCGCCTACAAACTTTTTTCCGAAGCGGAATTGGGTTTGGCATTGGGGGCAACAAATGTGATACATGCTGCCGTTCTCGCGGGAGACGCGGGCAAGACGGTCGCAAAGCGCATGGTTGCGCTTGACCGATATCGGGGCGGATCCCCGGATGATCTGGCAATGATTGCGGCGATTGCCGACGAAGATGATGCCGCAGAGGATATGGAATGAGCGACACCAAATCGGGCGATGACAAGACGTTGAGCGTCACTCCGAAGAAGACCTTGACGCTGAAGCGCCCGGGCGCGGAGCAGGGAACCGTGCGCCAGAATTTCTCCCACGGCCGCACCAAGGCGGTCGTCGTCGAGACCAAGAAGCGCAAATTCTCCATGCCTGGCGACAGGCACGAGCCTGTGCCGGCACCGGCTCCCGCGCCGACGATCGTCGCGCCGAAGCCCCAGCCGGCGGTGCCCGTCAATGTCGCGCCGGTGGTGCGCGAGACGCCGCGTCCCCAGCCGGAACGCTCCGGCATGGTGCTGAACGAGCTGTCGCGTGGCGAGATGGAAGCTCGCCGTCGCGCGCTTGAAGGTTCGGTCGTCCGCGAACAGGAAGAACGCGCCCGCGCCGCGGAAGATGCGCGCCGCCGCGCCGAGGAGGACGAGCGTCGCCGCAAGGAGCGCGATGAGTCGGCCCGTCGCCAGGCCGAGGAAGAGGCCCGTCTGAAGACCGAAGCCGAATCCCGCCGGCGCGCCGAGGAAGAGGCTCGCCGTCGTGCGCCCGCGGCCGTCCAGGCCAAGGTCGCCGACGAAGAGGAAGAGGTTGCCCGGCCGCGCGGCCGCACCGGCGGTGGAAATGGCGGTGGGGCAGGGGCAGGCGCCGGTGCCGGCGCTGCAACGCCCGTCCGTCGCATCGCGACCCCCGAGGTTGCCCGTCCGGCCAAGACCAAGACCGACGACGACCGTCGTCGCGGCAAGCTGACGCTGAACACCGCGCTTTCGTCGGAAGACGGCGATGCGCGCGCGCGTTCGCTGGCTGCGATGCGCCGCCGCCAGGAGAAGTTCAAGCGGGCGATGCATCAGGAGCCGCGCGAGAAGATCGTGCGCGAGGTCATCCTTCCCGAGACCATCACCATCCAGGAACTGGCTCAGCGTATGTCCGAGCGCGCCGTGGATGTCGTGAAGTTCTTCATGAAGCAGGGCCAGATGATGAAGCCGGGCGACGTCATCGACGCCGATACGGCCGAGCTGGTTGCCGGCGAATTCGGCCACACGGTCCGCCGCGTCGCCGAGTCCGACATCGAGGAAGGCCTGTTCGACATCGCCGACCGCACCGAGGACCTGGTGTCGCGTCCGCCCGTGGTCACCATCATGGGCCATGTCGACCACGGCAAGACCTCGCTGCTCGACGCCATCCGCAACGCCAATGTCGTGTCCGGCGAAGCCGGCGGCATCACCCAGCACATCGGCGCCTACCAGGTCGAGAAGAACGGTCAGAAGATCACCTTCATCGACACGCCCGGCCACGCCGCGTTCACCGCGATGCGCGCCCGCGGCGCCCAGTCGACCGACATCGCCATCCTGGTGGTCGCGGCCGACGACGCCGTCATGCCGCAGACCATCGAGTCGATCAGCCATGCCAAGGCGGCCGGTGTGCCGATCATCGTGGCCATCAACAAGATGGACAAGCCGTCGGCCGATGCCCAGAAGGTCCGCACCGACCTGCTGCGCCACGAGGTCTTCGTGGAATCGATGGGCGGTGAAACGCTCGACGTCGAGGTGTCGGCCAAGACCGGCAAGGGTCTCGACAAGCTGCTCGAGGCCATCCTGCTGCAGGCCGAAGTGCTCGACCTCAAGTCCAACCCCGACCGTACGGCCGAAGGCGTGGTCATCGAGGCCAAGCTCGACAAGGGCCGCGGTCCTGTCGCGACCGTGCTGGTCCAGACCGGTACGCTCCTGCCGGGCGACATCCTCGTCGCCGGCAATCAGTGGGGCCGCGTCCGCGCCCTGGTCAACGACCGCGGCGAGCATGTCGAAGAGTCCCCGCCGTCCATGCCGGTCGAGATCCTCGGCCTGCAGGGCACGCCGCAGGCCGGCGACCGCTTCGCGGTGGTCAACAACGAGGCGCGCGCCCGCGAGATCACCGAGTACCGCCAGCGCCTGGCGCGCGACAAGGCCGTCGCCAAGCACGCCACCCAGCGCGGCTCGCTCGAGCAGATGATGTCGCAGCTGCAGTCCTCGGGCCTCAAGGAGTTCCCGCTGATCATCAAGGGCGATGTGCAGGGTTCGGTCGAAGCGATCGTCACCGCGCTCGACAAGCTCGGCACCGACGAGGTGCGTGCCCGCATCGTCCATGCCGGCGCTGGTGCGGTCACCGAAAGCGACGTCACGCTCGCCGAGACCTCGGGTGCTGCGATCATCGGCTTCAACGTCCGCGCCAATGCGCAGGCGCGCCACGCTGCCGAGCAGGCAGGTGTCGAGATCCGCTACTACAACATCATCTACAGCCTCGTGGATGACATCAAGGATGCGATGTCCGGCCTGCTGTCGCCGGAGCGCCGCGAGACCTTCATCGGCAATGCCGAGATCCTCGAGGTGTTCCACATCACCAAGGTCGGCAAGGTCGCGGGTTGCCGCGTCACCGAAGGCAAGGTCGAACGCGGTGCGGGCGTCCGCCTCATCCGCGACAACGTGGTCATCCACGAAGGCACGCTCAAGACGCTCAAGCGCTTCAAGGACGAAGTCTCCGAAGTGCCGGTCGGCCAGGAGTGCGGCATGGCCTTCCAGAACTACGAAGACATCCGCCAGGGCGACATCATCGAGTGCTTCCGCGTCGAGATGGTGACCCGGAGGCTGTAAGCCTCTGGCATTAGTCTAACCGTTTGGACGGTGGCCGTTCGGCCGCCGTCCGTTTTCGTGCAGCAGGACGCGCGGTCCCATTCCGCCTCCTGCGACATATGGATTTGCAGGACCATGTCCCGTTTTACGAACTCAGGCCCCTCCCAGCGCCAGCTTCGCGTCGGCGAGCAGGTGCGCCATGCGCTGTCCGAGATGCTGCAGCGCGGCGAAATTCTCGATCCGCTGATCGAGACGACCGTCATCTCGATCTCCGAGGTGCGCATGTCGCCCGACCTCAAGATCGCCACCGCCTTCGTGTCGCCGCTCGGCGCCAAGGAGCCGGCGGCTGTCATCGAGGCGCTCAACAAGCATGCCAAATTCATCCGTGGCCGCGTTTCATTCGCCCTCCGGCAGATGAAATACATGCCGGAATTCCGTTTCCGGCTGGACACCAGTTACGACAATTTCGCCAAGATCAACGATCTGCTGCGCTCGCCCGAAGTGGCGCGCGACCTGGACGGCGAGGAAGACAAGGAAGACTGACATGTCGCGTCGCGGCAAGAAGAAAGGCCGGCCCGTCTCCGGCTGGCTGGTGCTGGACAAACCGGTGGGCATGGGCTCGACCGAGGCCGTGTCCAAGGTGAAGTGGCTGTTCAACGCCGAGAAGGCCGGCCATGCCGGCACGCTCGACCCGCTTGCCTCGGGCATGCTGCCGATCGCGCTCGGCGAAGCCACCAAGACCGTGCCCTACGTCATGGACGGCGCCAAGATCTATCGCTTCACCGTCGCCTGGGGCGAGGAGCGCTCGACAGACGATCTCGAGGGCCCGGTGACCAGGAGCTCCGACAATCGTCCGGGCGAGGCCGAGATCCGCGCGCTGCTGCCGAAATATACCGGCGTCATCATGCAGACGCCGCCGCAGTTCTCCGCCATCAAGATCGCCGGCGAACGCGCCTACGACCTCGCCCGCGAGGGCGAGACCGTCGACATCCCGGCGCGCGAGATCGAGATCGGCCGCCTCGACATCGTCGAGAACAGCGCCGACCGAACGGTCTTCGAGGTCGAGTGCGGCAAGGGCACCTACGTGCGCTCGCTGGCGCGCGACATGGGCCGCGACCTCGGCTGCTTCGGCCACATCGCGGAGCTGCGCCGCACCGAGGTCGAGCCCTTCACGGCCGAAGACTTCGTCACCATCGCCGAGCTGGAAGCGGCGCGCGCCGCCGGCCAGCCGGAGGGCGAGGAGGGCCGCTGGGACTTCCAGGCGATCGACGAGTTCGTGGTCGACACCTCGGCCGCGCTCGACTGCCTGCCGCAGGTCGCCGTCACCGACGAGGCCGCCAACAAGATCAGGCTCGGCAATCCGGTCATCGTGCGCGGCCGCGACGCGCCCGTCGAGGCCGAGGAAGCCTGTGCCACCGCGCGCGGCCGGCTGGTCGCCATCGGCGCCATCGAGCAGGGCATGTTCAAGCCGAAGCGCGTGTTCACCGCCTGATGCTTGTTTGCGGCCGCGGTTTCCGCTTGGATCATGGCGGTGATTCCCTGAGCGAAGCGCGATGACCGAGGCGAATACGACCCTGAAGCGCGAACCCCGACATGCAAGGCGGGTACCGATCGGTGCCTCGCCGGGGACGCTGATTGCCGATCCGTCGGCGCGCCAGTCGGCTCTCAATCTCACGCTCATTTCCCCCGGCGCCTGCGAATTCATCGACAAGGCCAGCCTCGGCGACGTCGAGGCCGCGTGCGAGCAGTGGCCGCTGATCTGGCTCGATTGCGTCGGCCTCGCCAATATCGGGCTCATCGAGGAGATCGGCCGGATCTTCGGCCTGCACACGCTGGCGCTGGAGGACGTGGTCAACACCGGACAGCGGCCCAAGGCCGACTTCTTCGACGACTACGCCTTCTTCATCCTCAGCATGATCGATGACGTGAAGACTGGTCGCTACGAGCAGATCTCCTTCTTCTTCGGCGAAAACTTCGTCGTCACCTTCCAGGAGCGCGAGGGCGATCCGTTCGGGCCCGTGCGCCAGCGCATCCGCACGTCCAACCCGAGCCGGCTGCGCAACGGCAAGGCCGACTACCTCGCCTACGCGCTGATCGACGCGGTCGTCGACAGCTACTTCCCGATCGTCGACGCCACCGGCGACAAGCTCGACGCCATCGAGGACGAATTGCTGGCCGCACCGCAGAAGCACCACATCAGCCAGCTGCACGGCCTGCGCCGGGCGACAAACCTGCTCAAGCGCACGATCTGGCCGCTGCGCGACGCGCTGACCGCGCTGATCCGCTCGGATGCCGCCTTCATCTCGCCGGAGACCAAGGTCTATTTCAACGACACGCTCGACCATTCGATCCGGTTGACCGAAACGGTCGAATCCCAGCGCGAGACCATGATCGGCCTCATCGAGATGCACCTGTCGCTGGCGCAGGCGCGCACCAACGAGATCATCGGCGTGCTGACCATCGTCTCGGCGATCTTCATCCCGCTGACCTTCCTCGCCGGTATCTGGGGGATGAACTTCGACCCGGCATCCTCGCCCTGGAACATGCCGGAGCTGCTGTCCTACTACGGCTATCCGGCCGCCCTCGGCTTCATGGCCTTGGTGGCGATCGTGCTCTTGGTGATATTCCGCCTGCGCAAGTGGATTTGACCACCTGGCAAGCCGGCTCGCAAAATAGCTGGCTTTTGCCGCCGAATTCCACTATATGCGCCGCAACATTGCGCTTTCGGGTGCTTTGTTCACCGGCCCCAGCTGGACGACATCCCGGCCGTGGGCGACCCGTTTCCTCAAGATCGAAAGGAAAAACACGATGTCGATCACTGCCGAGCGCAAGTCGGAACTGATGGCAGAATTCGCGACCGTCAAGGGCGACACCGGTTCGCCGGAAGTCCAGGTTGCCATCCTCTCCGAGCGCATCAAGAACCTGACCGAGCACTTCAAGGACCACAAGAAGGACAACCACTCCCGTCGTGGTCTTCTGGCGCTCGTCTCCCAGCGTCGCAGCCTGCTTGACTACCTCAAGCGCAAGGACGACGCCCGTTATCAGACGCTGATCGACAAGCTCGGTCTCCGCCGCTGATGAATTGACCGGCGGGTTCTCCGCGAAGGGAACCCGCCGGTCGTGCATTCGGGCTGCCGATCCGGCGGTCCATCGGTCCGATCCCGCCACAGGGGCAGGGTCGCACCGAAAACGGTTCCGGAGCGCCACGCTGACGCGCCCGAACCGCCCATGGACGGTCATGGGGCAGGATTGCAGGACGTTCGGTCGGCCGCTTCTGAGCGGCCAGCATCTTCGCCGAGCCTCTTGTTGTCTTGCCCGTGGCTGGCCAAACCGAAGCCAGGCGCACAGCCCCCAGTCGAAGCCATGAGGCTTCCGGGCTGGCGCCAAACAGGGACCAGGCGCGCCGCATGGCGGCTTCCGCCGTTCCCGCTACGAAGGACAGGACATGTTCAACCAACACAAAGTCGAAATCGAATGGGGCGGCCGTCCGCTCATCCTCGAGACCGGCAAGATCGCGCGTCAGGCCGACGCCGCCGTTCTCGCCACCTATGGCGAGACCATCGTGCTTGCCACGGTCGTTTCGGCCAAGGAGCCGAAGCCGGGCTTCGATTTCTTCCCGCTGACCGTCAACTACCAGGAAAAGACCTACGCCGCCGGCAAGATCCCGGGTGGCTACTTCAAGCGTGAAGGCCGTCCGAGCGAGAAGGAGACCCTGGTCTCCCGCCTCATCGACCGTCCGATCCGCCCGCTCTTCGCCGATGGCTACAAGAACGACACCCAGATCGTCGTCACCGTCGTCCAGCACGACCTCGAGAACGATCCGGACATCCTGTCGATCGTCGCCACCTCGGCCGCGCTGACGCTTTCGGGCGTGCCCTTCATGGGCCCGATCGGCGGCGCCCGCGTCGGTTACATCAACGGCGAGTTCGTGCTCAACCCGCACATCGACGAGATGCAGGAATCGAAGCTCGACCTCGTCGTCGCCGGCACCGGCGAAGCCGTTCTGATGGTCGAGTCGGAAGCCCAGGAGCTGCCGGAAGACATCATGCTCGGCGCCGTCATGTTCGGCCACAGCGGCTTCCAGCCGGTCATCGACGCCATCATCAGGCTGGCCGAAGTGGCCGCCAAGGACCCGCGCGACTTCACCGCGCCGAGCTACTCCGAGCTCGAGACCGAGATGCTGGCCATCGCCGAGGCCGATCTCCGCGCCGCCTACAAGATCATCGACAAGCAGGCCCGCTACGCCGCCGTCGACGCCGCCAAGGCCAAGGTGAAGGCTGCCTTCGCCGCCGAGGGCGAAGAGGCTCCGAAGTGGTCGGCCGAGCAGGTCGCCACCGTGTTCAAGGAACTCCAGGCCAAGATCGTGCGCTGGAACATCCTCGACACCGGCTCGCGCATCGATGGCCGCGACCTCAAGACGGTCCGCGCGATCGTGTCCGAAGTCGGCGTCCTGCCGCGCACCCACGGTTCGGCGCTGTTCACCCGCGGCGAGACCCAGGCGCTGGTCGTCGCCACGCTGGGCACCGGCGAGGACGAGCAGTACGTCGACGCGCTCACCGGCATGTACAAGGAGAAGTTCCTCCTTCACTACAACTTCCCGCCCTACTCGGTCGGCGAGACCGGCCGCATGGGTTCGCCCGGCCGCCGCGAGATCGGCCACGGCAAGCTCGCCTGGCGCGCCGTCCGCCCGATGCTGCCGGCCGCCGAGCAGTTCCCCTACACGCTGCGCGTCGTCTCGGAGATCACCGAGTCGAACGGCTCGTCGTCGATGGCCACCGTCTGCGGCACCTCGCTGGCGCTGATGGACGCGGGCGTTCCGCTGCAGAAGCCGGTTGCCGGCATCGCCATGGGCCTGATCAAGGAAGGCGAGCGCTTCGCGGTCCTCTCCGACATCCTGGGCGACGAGGATCACCTCGGCGACATGGACTTCAAGGTGGCCGGCACCGCCGGCGGCATCACCTCGCTGCAGATGGACATCAAGATCAGCGGCATCACCGAGGAGATCATGAAGATCGCCCTCGACCAGGCCAAGGACGGCCGCATCCACATCCTCGGCGAAATGGCCCATGCCATCTCCGAGGGCCGCAAGGAACTGGGCGAGTTCGCGCCGCGCATCGAGGTCATGCAGATCCCGACCGACAAGATCCGCGAAGTGATCGGCTCGGGCGGCAAGGTCATCCGCGAGATCGTCGAGAAGACCGGCGCCAAGATCAACATCGAGGACGACGGCACGGTCAAGATCGCTTCGTCGAACGCCAAGGAGATCGAGGCGGCCAAGAAGTGGATCCACACCATCGTGGCCGAGCCGGAAGTCGGTGAGATCTACGAGGGCACGGTCGTCAAGACCGCCGACTTCGGCGCCTTCGTCAACTTCTTCGGCCCGCGCGACGGCCTGGTCCACATCTCGCAGCTTGCCAACGACCGCGTTGCCAAGACCTCGGATGTGGTCAAGGAAGGCGACAAGGTCTGGGTCAAGCTGATGGGCTTCGACGAGCGCGGCAAGGTCCGCCTGTCCATGAAGGTCGTCGACCAGGCCACCGGCAAGGAAATCGCCAAGGAAAAGAAGGCCGAAGGCGAAGAAACCGCCGCCTGATTGCCTCGACAGCCGACATGAGGCGGGCGCGGCCGTAAGGTCGCGCCCGTTTTGCTTTGCGGGTAGGTCTGCAATATATGGCCGTCACCCACCTCCGCTTCGCTCGGCCACCCTCTCCCGTTGGGGGAGGGGCGAGAGCCAACGCATCGAGGAGGAAGCCTAGGAACTCAAATGCGTGACGCACTGAAAACCCTGTTCCATCCCTTCGAGGCCGAGGCGGTAGCATTGCCGGCAAAGGGGTCGCGGGCGCTGTTCCTCGGCGCCGAGCCGGGGTTCAGGCTGCCGGACGGTTTTGACGCCGGGCTCGAGCTTGTCCAGGGATTCCGCCCCCACTTCCTGTCGCTGCAGTCGGCCGGGCATCATGTGACCCAGCGTGCCGAGGGCGAGGGCTACGAACTGGCTCTGGTGCTGGCCGGCCGTCATCGCGGCCTCAACGAGCTGCGCATCGCCGAGGCCATCGAGCGCACGGGCGAGGGCGGGCTGATCGTCGTCGCCGGCGGCAAGGACGACGGCATCGCCAGCCTGCGCAAGCGGATCGGCGGCCTCGTCGACATCGTCGACCACCTGCCCAAATATCACGGCGCGGCGTTCTGGTTCCGCCGTGACGAGGCAGCAGTCGCCGCTGCGGCAGCACTCCGTGCGGACAATCCCGAAACCCTGGTCGATGGCCGGTTCCGCACCGCGCCCGGCATGTTCTCGTTCGACCGCGTCGACACCGGTTCCAGGCTCCTGGTCGAGCATCTGCCGGCCGACATCAAGGGTGCCGTCGCCGACTTCTGCGCCGGCTGGGGTTATGTCGCGGCCGAGGTTTTCGCGCGCGCGAAGGAACTCAAGGCGCTCGACCTCTTCGAGGCCGACTACGAGGCGCTGGAAGCGGCCAGGGCTAACGTTCCCGCCGGCTCGGTCGAGCCGGGCTTCTTCTGGCGCGACCTCGCCAGGGAGCCGGTCGAGCGCCGCTATGACGTGGTGGTGATGAACCCGCCTTTCCACCAGGATCGCGACGCCGATCCCGAGATCGGCCAGCGCATGATCCGCGCGGCATCAGCCGCGCTCAAGCCGGGCGGGCGGCTGTTCATGGTCGCCAACCGGCATCTGCCCTACCAGCCTGTGCTGGCGGCGGCTTTTGCCTCGCATCAGGAGCTGGCGGTGGAAAACGGCTTCAGGGTCTGGACGGCGCGTCGCTGACGTCGATCAGTGCAGGCTCGCCGGCTGGGCAGCCGGCGCCTGGTTGAGCACCAGCGGGGCGGGGCGGCCGAACAGATAGCCCTGCACGACCTGGCAGCCTGCCGCGCGCAGCAGCGTCGCCTGGGTCTCGGTTTCCACGCCTTCGGCGATGGTGCGCACGCCAAGCGCGCGCGAAAGCCCAACGATGGTCGACACCACGGCGCCCGAATTCGTGTCCGTCTCCATGCGGCTGACGAAGGCGCGGTCGATCTTGAGCTTGTGGAAGTTGAAGTCGATCAGATAGGCGAGGTTCGAATAGCCGGTGCCGAAATCGTCGACGGCCACCGAAATGCCCATGGCGGTCAGCTGCTTGAGGATTTCCGCCGCCCGGTCGCGATCCTGCATCATCGCCGATTCGGTCAGCTCGAGTTCCAGGCGCCTGGGCTCGATGCCCGTGTCGGTGATGATCTTGGCGACGAGGCCGACGAAGTCGCGGGTCATGAACTGCACCGGCGAGATGTTGACGGCCACGAAGCAGTCGTCCGGCAACAGCCGGGAGTCGATGCAGGCCTTGCGCAGCACCCATTCGCCGATCGGCGCGATCATGCCTGTCTCCTCGGCGACGGAGATGAAATCGGACGGGGGGATCATGCCGCGCTCGGGGTGGTGCCAGCGGATCAGCGCCTCGTAGCCGACGATGCGGCCCGCCGCGAGGTCGAGCTGCGGCTGGTAGTGCAGGTCGAAGTCGCCGCGCTCCAGCGCGACGTGCAGCTCCGATTCCACCCACTGACGCTGTTCGGCGACCTTGCCCATGTCCGGCTGGAACACGGCCCAGCTGCCGATACCGCTGGCACGGGCGTTCTGCAGCGCGAGGTTCGAGCGGCGCAGCAGCTGGACGGGGTCGTAGCCATCCTTGGGCATCGCCACCACGCCGATCGAGACGTTCACCGACTGGACGTGGGAGGGCAGCGGATAGGGCCGCATCAGGTCTTCGATGACCCGCTCGATGGTGGCTTCCAGCGATCCGTCGACCTGGCTGTCGGGGCAGAGGATGGCGAACTCGCCGGCGCCGATGCGTCCCACCACCACGTCGCGTGGCAAGGCGGCCGCCAGCCGTTCCGTGAAGGCGCGAATCAGCGCGTCGCCGTTGCAATAGCCGATGGCATCGTTGATCTGCTTGAAGCGGTCGATGTCGACGTCGATCAGGAACACCGGCCTGCCGGTGCGCGCGGTGGCCGAGGCGGCCTCGGCGATCTTGCCGACCATGGCGGTGCGGGCGAACAGCCCGGTCAGCTTGTCGAAGTTGGTTTCGTTGAAGACGTAGTCGGCGGATTCGTCGACGCCGGCGAAGAACGACATCGCAGCGAGCGAGGCAGCCAGTGCGCATAGCGCGGCGATGATGGCGGCGACCGTCTCGCCCTGCAGGCCGGCAACCTGGCCGCCGAACACGTAACGCATGCCCCATACCGATAATACGAAGGCGCCCAGCCCCGAACTGGCGATCGTCACGAGCCGAAACAACTTGCTCCGGCTGGGGTTCCTGGCGGCAGGCATGCGTAGTGTTTCCCAACTTGCGCGGTTTTTCTACCGATTCGCGAGTTAAGGTCGCTTGCTGCGAATGTCTACAATTTTAGCGAACGGCCGATTTCTCAGTCGCGGCCGCCGTCCATCTGCTTGAGTTCGTCCAGCGTCGGCATCGAGACGATGTGGTAGCCCGAATCGACATAGTGGATCTCGCCGGTCACGCCCGAAGACAGGTCCGACAGCAGGTAGAGCGCCGACCCGCCGACCTCGTCGAGGGTGACGGTGCGGCGCAGCGGCGAATTGCGCTGCTGGTAGGAGAACATGTGGCGCGCATCCGAGATGCCGGCGCCGGCAAGCGTGCGCACCGGGCCGGCGGAGATGCCGTTGATGCGGATGCCGCGCGGGCCGTAGTCGTTGGCGAGATAGCGCACGCTGGCCTCGAGACCGGCCTTGGCCACGCCCATGACGTTGTAGTTGGGCATGACGCGCACCGAGCCGGCATAGGTCAGCGTGATCATCGAGCCGCCCTCGTTCATCAGCGCTGCCGCATGCTTGGCGACCTCGGTGAACGAGAAGCAGGAGATCACCATGGTGCGCACGAAGTTCTCGCGCGTGGTGTCGGCGTAGAGGCCCTTGAGCTCGTTCTTGTCGGAGAAGCCGATGGCGTGCACCAGGAAGTCGATGCCGCCCCACTTTTCCTTCAGCGTCTCGAAGGCAGCCGCCACCGATGCGCTGTCCTCGACGTCGCAGGGCACCAGGATCTCGGCGCCGACCTTCTCGGCCAGCGGCTTGACGCGGCGGCCGAAGGCCTCGCCCTGATAGGTGAAGGCCAGCTCGGCGCCGTGCTCGGCGAGCTTCTGGGCAATGCCCCAGGCAATGGAGTGGTCATTCGCGACGCCCATGATGAGCCCGCGCTTGCCCTTCATCAGTCCGTCCATATTGGTGTCCCTATGCGGAGAGGCGCTGGAAAACGAGCGTGGCGTTGGTGCCGCCGAAGCCGAAGGAATTGGACAGCACGGTGTCGATCTTGGCGTTGTCGATGCGCTTGCGCACGATCGGCATGCCCTCGAATTCCGGATCCAGCTCGTCGATATGGGCGCTTTCGCCGATGAAGCCGCCCTGCATCATCAGGATCGAGTAGATCGATTCCTGCACGCCGGCGGCACCCAGCGAGTGGCCGGTCAGCGACTTGGTGGAGGTGATGTTCGGCATCTTGTCGCCGAACACCTCGCGGATCGCGCCCATTTCCTTCGAATCGCCCACCGGCGTCGAGGTCCCGTGGGTGTTGATGTAGTCGACAGGGCCCTTCACCGTCGACAGCGCCTGGCGCATGCAGCGCATGGCGCCTTCGCCCGAGGGGGCGACCATGTCGTAGCCGTCGGAGGTCGCGCCGTAGCCGACCAGCTCGCAGTAGATCTTGGCGCCGCGCGCCTTGGCGTGTTCGAGCTCTTCGAGCACCAGCACGCCGGCGCCGCCGGCGATGACGAAGCCGTCGCGGTTGACGTCATAGGCGCGCGAGGCGACCGAGGCGCGGTCGTTGTACTTGGACGACATCGCGCCCATGGCGTCGAACAGGTTCGACATGGTCCAGTCGAGGTCTTCGTGGCCGCCGGCGAACATGACGTCCTGCTTGCCCCACTGGATCATCTCGGCGGCGTTGCCGATGCAATGCGCCGAGGTCGAGCAGGCCGACGAGATCGAATAGTTGACGCCGTGGATCTTGAACCAGGTGGCGAGCGTCGCCGAGGCCGTCGAGGACATCGCCTTCGGCACGGCGAACGGTCCGATGCGCTTGGGGCTGTTGTTCTTCTGCGTGATCTCGGCTGCCTCGACGATCGTGCGGGTCGAGGGGCCGCCCGAGCCCATGATGATGCCGGTGCGCGGGTTGCCGGAAACGACGCTCTCCTCGAGGCCGCTGTCGGCGATCGCCTGCTTCATCGCGACATGGTTCCACATGCCGCCCTGCGACAGGAAGCGCGCGGCACGACGGTCGACCAGGTCGGTCGTGTCGAGGTTGGGCGCACCCCAGACCTGGCACTTGAAGCCGTGCTCGGCGAAGGATTCGGAGAAGCTGATGCCGGACTTGGCGTCACGCAGCGAGGCTGTCACCTCGTCGGCGTTGTTGCCGATGGACGATACGATGCCAAGGCCCGTTACGACGACACGTCTCATGAAAATCTCCGGTCCAGTGTATGGGGCCAATCAGGCGGCCGCAGTTTCCTGCTTCGAGAGCCCGACCTTGAGGTCTATGGCCTTGTAGATAGGTTCGCCGTCGGCCTTCAACCAGCCATCGGCGATGCCCAGCACGAGGCGGCCGCGCATGACGCGCTTGAAGTCGATGCCGTATTCGACCTTCTTGACCGAGGGCGTGACCATGCCCTTGAACTTCACCTCGCCGGTGGAGAGCGCCATGCCCTTGCCCTGCTCGCCGAGCCAGCCGAGGTAGAAGCCGGTCAGCTGCCACATGGCGTCGAGGCCGAGACAGCCTGGCATGATGGGATTGCCGATGAAATGGCAGGGGAAGAACCAGAGGTCCGGCCTGATGTCGAACTCGGCGCGGACGAAGCCCTTGTCGAATTCGCCGCCGGTCTCGCTGATTTCGGTGATGCGATCGAACATCAGCATCGGCGGAGCAGGCAGCTGGGCATTGCCCGGTCCGAACAGTTCGCCGCGGGCGCAGGCCAGCAATTCCTCGTAGCCGTAGCTGGACTTCTGATCGGCCATGAATACCTTCCCCGTCTAAGTTCTCGGGCGGCATCACGCCCTTCTCGTGTGCTTTCACTAGCACAGACTGTCTCCGGCCGGAAACCGGCGTTTGCGCTTAGCGCGACCATCTGCCCCGGTCAATGCGCGCTATTGATCGCATGTGAGCTACCGAATATATGTCGAAAATGGCTTGCCGGCAGAATATCCGGGCTCGGCGGGCCTCGCATGAGTGAAAAAGGCGAACTTCGGCGAGGCGACAGGTGGACTCCCGCAAGGCATGCATGGCTGTGGAAACGCGCGTCCGCGACGCGGGGCTGAGGCCCACGCGGCAGCGCATCGCGCTGGCTGAACTTCTGTTCGCCAAGGGTGACCGTCATCTGTCGGCCGAGGAGCTGCACGAGGAAGCTCTGAACGCCGGCGTGCCGGTGTCGCTCGCCACCGTCTACAATTCGCTGCACCAGTTCACCGAGGCCGGCCTGCTGCGCATCCTGGCCGTCGAGGGGGCGAAGACCTACTTCGACACCAACACCTCGGACCATCACCACTTCTACGTCGAGGGCGAGAACCGGGTGTTCGACATCGAGTCGAGCGCGGTCACCGTCTCCAACCTGCCGGAGCCGCCGGAAGGCATGGAGATCGCCAATGTCGACATCGTGGTGAGGCTGCGCTCCAAGCGCCCCGCCTGACGGGTCCGGCCGACAGGCCCGGGCAGCCCGCCTTGCGGGCAATCCCTCAGTTGTCGATCGCCTCGCCGGGATAGGCGCCCCAGAGCTGCGACTGGGCGAGCCAGCCATCCTTGCCGGCGAAGGTCATCTCGCACCATTCGCCGTTGCAGCGCTTGATCGACCCGACGACGCCGGGTTCGATGAGGGCCACGGTACGTGCATTCTTCTCGGGCTCGGAGAGCAGGGTGATCTGGGCGTCCTTGCCGCGTTGCCAGGGGGCGGCGATCGCGGTGCGATGGCCCGACAGCATCGACTGGTTGATCCAGCTCTCGGCGCCGTCGGCGTCGCGGACGCGCCGCCAGTTGTCGTATTCCTGGATGATCTCCATCGGCAGGCCGGGCTTGAGGTACATCCAGTCCACCGCGTAGGTCACGCCGGGGCCGACACGCGAATTGACCTTGGCGGCCTTGAGACTGACGAATCGCGGCAGCGGCAGGCCGCTCGGGCCGACCCGGCTGTCCTGCGCCGCGCCCGCCTCGGCGATGAAACCGGCATTCGGCGAAACCAGGGCCAGACCGACCAGTGCTGCGCAGACGGTCAAACGAAGCGACGCGAAACCAGACACCTGTGTAACCTCTATTTGATCTTCGCGCCCTGGGCTCTTCAGCCGGCGGGCGCCCCTTTTTCTTTGTCTTCGGCGGCGCTGCTTGTTACACAGATTCCCGTCCGGTGACTGGTTTCCAGTTTCACCGCTCTTGGTTAAAGAGGTCTCAACGGGATCTTCGTCGAGGAAAGCATGACCGGCCGGAAAAAGCCTCTCGTCGTCATCACGCGCAAGCTGCCGGACCCGGTGGAGACGCGCATGCGCGAGCTGTTCGACGCTCGGCTCAACGTCGACGACCGGCCCATGACGCAGCCGGAACTGGTCGCGGCGGTGAAGGAGGCCGACGTGCTGGTGCCGACGGTCACCGACACGATCGACGCGGCGCTGATCGAGCAGGCCGGTCCCAATCTCAAGCTGATCGCCAATTTCGGCAACGGCGTGGACAAGATCGACGTCACCGCCGCCGCCAAGCGCGGCATCACCGTCACCAACACGCCGAACGTGCTCACCGAAGATACGGCCGATATGACCATGGCGCTGATGCTGGCCGCGCCGCGCCGCCTCACCGAAGGCGCCAACATCCTCGCCGGCGAGAAAAAATGGGCCGGCTGGTCGCCCACCTGGATGCTCGGGCGCCGCATCTGGGGCAAGCGTCTGGGCATTGTCGGCATGGGGCGCATAGGCACCGCGGTCGCCCGCCGCGCCAAGGCCTTCGGGCTCTCCATCCACTACCACAACCGCCACCGCGTGCTGCAGTCGGTGGAGGACGAGCTGGAGGCGACCTATTGGGAAAGCCTCGACCAGATGCTTGCCCGCATGGACATCATCTCGATCAACTGTCCGTCGACGCCGGCGACCTTCCACCTGCTTTCGGGCCGCAGGCTGGCGCTGATGCAGCCGCACGCCTATCTCGTCAACATCGCCCGCGGCGACATCATCGACGAGGAAGCGCTGGTCAAGATGCTGCAGGACGGAAAGCTCGCCGGCGCTGCGCTCGACGTGTTCGAGCACGAGCCGGCGGTCAACCCGAAGCTGCTCAAGCTTGCCGCCAAGGGCAAGGTGGTGCTGTTGCCGCACATGGGCTCGGCCACCATCGAAGGCCGCATCGACATGGGCGAGAAGGTCATCATCAACATCCGTGCCCATGTCGACGGGCACCGCCCGCCGGACCGCGTCCTGCCGCTGCGGACCTGACGGCGCCACCGGCCAGCGCTCTGCCTATGCCCGCTGGGGGAGCCCGCGCCTTCAGCCTTCCAGGTCGCGCTTCAGCCGGTCCAGTATCGACATGGCGTGGCTCGCGTATTCGCCGATCCAGCGGTCGTGGATTTCCTTGATCGGCATCGAGTTGAGGTGGTTCCAGCGCTCTCGCCCCTCGCGCCTCGCCACCACCAGCTCGGCATCTTCCAGAACCTTCAGATGCTGCATCACGGTGCAGCGGTCCATGTCGTCGAAGCGCTCGCACAGGGCCCCCGTCGTCAGCGGGCCATCCTTCAGGCAATCGAGCATCAGGCGCCGGCGCGGATGAGCCAGGGCCTTGAAAACATTGTCGTCTTTCGATTCGATTGACATGTTATGTTTTTATAACATATTGTTCCCGGGTGCAAGCAGAAGGAGGTTCCAATGTCCCTGGGGTTCAAGGTTTCGGGGCGCATCGCCAAGCCCGTCCACGAGGTGTTCGACGCCGTCGTCAACCCGAAGAAGCTCAGCGCCTATTTCACCACCATCCGCGGCGCCAGCGCGCCGCTTGTCACCGGCACCACCGTCACCTGGTGGGGCTCGGTGCCGGTCGAGGTCGAGGCTGTGGAGCAAGACAAGCGCATCGTGCTGCGTTGGGACGCCGAGGTGGCGCAAGGCCAGCCAGCCTACAAGACCAGGATCGAGATGGGCTTCGAGGTGCTCGAGGACGGCGCGACCTTCGTCACCATCTCGGAATCCGGCTGGGTCGAGGACGAGGTCGGCCGCAAGGCGTCCTACGGCAATTGCGAGGGCTGGGCCGAGATGCTGTCGGCGATGAAGGCCTGGCTCGAATACGGCATCAACCTGCGCGAGGGTTTTTATCCGAGCGAGATGCGCGGCGAACTGCCGACCGCCAGCGAACGCAAATGATCGCCTGGTGCGGGAGACGACCGTGACAGCCGAAGACCCGGCAAAAGGTATCAGGCTTTCGGTCGACCTGCCGGTGCCGGCCGAAATCGCCTGGTCGCTGATCACCGACAACGCCCATATCGCCCGCTGGTGGGGCGCCTACGCGACGCTGGAGCCCGTCCTGGGCGGCAGCTTCCGCGAAACCTGGAGCAACGGCAGCCGCGAGGTGGTGACCTCGGGCCGCGTGCTCGCCTTCGAGCCGCCGGCGCGCCTCCTGCTGAGCTGGACCGACGACGACTGGCCGGGCGCGACCGCCGTCGCCTTCGCCGTCTCCGAAGCGCCCGCGGGCGCCCGCGTCGGGCTGGTCCATGACGGCTGGCAGGTCCACCCGGGGACGCAGCGTGCCGAACTCATGGCCGACCACGCCGCCGGCTGGCGGCATCACCTCGACAATCTTGCGGCCCATGCCGCGAGGCTCGCCGCCACCTGAAACGAAAACGGCGGGCATTTCGCCCGCCGCTCATGTCTCCGGTCAGTGGCCGCCGGTGCCCTGGCGCTTCCGCGCCCGGTTCCGCTGCAGCATGTTCAGGCCCTCGACCAGCGCCGAGAAGCCCATGGCCGCATAGATGTAGCCCTTCGGCACGTGGACGCCGAAGCCGTCGGCGATCAGCGTCATGCCGATCATCAGCAGGAAGCCCAGCGCCAGCATCACGATGGTCGGGTTCTTCTCGATGAACTTGGCGAGCGGGGTCGCGGCCAAGAGCATCACCGAAACCGCGACGATGACGGCGATGTACATGATGCCGATCTCGTCGGTCATGCCGACGGCGGTGATGATCGAGTCGATCGAGAACACCAGGTCGAGCAGCAGGATCTGGAAGATGGCGCCGCCCAGCGACAGCTGCAGCGTGCGCGAGACCATGTCGTCCTTGTGGTCCTCGGGGTCGACCGAATGGTGGATCTCCTTGGTCGCCTTCCAGACGAGGAACAGGCCGCCGGCGATCAGGATGATGTCGCGCCAGGAGAACTCGTTGCCGAATGCGGTGAAGACCGGCGCCGTCAGCGCGACGATGAAGGAGATCGTCGCCAGCAGCACCAGGCGCATCACCAGCGCGGCGCCGATGCCCAGCCGCCGTGCCGACGCCCTTTGCTGTTCGGGCAGCTTGTTGGTCAGGATCGAGATGAAGATCAGGTTGTCGATGCCGAGCACGACCTCGAGCACCACCAGCGTCAGCAGCGCCACCCAGGCGGTGGGATCGTTGATGAAGCCGATATACGGTGTCAAAAATTCCATCATCTAGGTGTCCCCAGTCCTTATGAAGTGGTCAGAATGGCAAACGAGCGGCGTTGCGGCCGCTCTAACATCTGCTGACGATGGGCGGGCAAGTAGGCATCCACCGGCCGCGCGTCAATGTCAGGACCAGAAAAACGGGACGGTTTCTTCGAGCCGCGGCCCGCGGCGCAATGGCGCGATGCGCTCGGCGAGCCCCGTCCGGTCGGAAATGTCGACGCCGACGCCGCAGATGGTGGCCGGGCCGTGGGCGGCCTCGAAGCGGCCCTTCGGCACTTTCGACAGGAAGCGGTTCAGCGGCTCCTCCTTGTCCATGCCGAGCGAGGAATCGTAGTCGCCGCACATGCCGGCGTCGGTCAGATAGGCGGTGCCGCCGTTGAGGATCTGGTGGTCGGCGGTCGGCTGGTGGGTGTGGGTGCCGACGACCAGGCTGGCGCGGCCGTCGACGAAATGGGCGAAGCACATCTTCTCGCTCGTCGCCTCGGCGTGGAAGTCGATCACCACCGCGTCGGCCTGCTCGCCCAGCGGGCAGGCGGCCAGTTCGCGCTCGCCGGCCTGGAACGGGTCGTCGAGTTCGGGATGCATGAACACCCGGCCCATGATGTTGGAGACCAGCACGCGCGCGCCGTTCCTGGCGATGTAGACGCCCGAGCCGCGGCCCGGGGTGCCCTTGGGAAAGTTCGCCGGCCGCAGGAAGCGTTCTTCCCGCGGCGCAAAGGTCAGCGCCTCGCGCTGGTCCCAGACGTGGTTGCCGGTGGTCACCACGTCGGCGCCGGCATTGATCGTCTCGCGGAAGATCTCCTCGGTGATGCCGAAGCCGCCGGCGGCGTTCTCGCCGTTGACGATGACGAAATCGAGCCGGAAATCCGAAATCAGGCCGGGCAATTGCTCCCAGACCGCCGTGCGGCCCGACTTGCCAACCATGTCGCCGAGAAAAAGAAGTCGCATGACCTCATCTACAATTCAGGGGCGAAGCGACGCAACCCGCTTTCGGTCAGGATTTCGGGGATGATGACGTCATGGTTTTCGTCCGGTACCCGCTCGACCTCCTGGCAGTCGAAGGCGATGCCGACGAGCCGCGGCTCCTTGCCCTTGTCCTGCAGCTTGGCGATCGCCCGGTCGTAATAGCCGGCGCCGTAGCCGATGCGATGGCCGCGCCCGTCGAAGGCGGCCAGCGGCACCAGCATGATGTCGGGGTCGAGCACCTGGGCCTCCTCGTGCGGCCCGACGGTGCCGAAGCCCATGTCGACCATCGGCGCGCCATGCACGAGTTCGCGGAAGACGATGGTGGTCTTGTCGAGGATCGCCGGCAGGCACAGCCGCGCGCCGTGCTCGCGCAGCGCAAACATCATCGGCCGCACGTCGACCTCCGAGCGCATCGGCCAGAACCCGGAAACGACCGTGCCGGGTTCGATCGTTATGTTGTCGCGTGCCATCTCGGCCATTTCGAGCGAGGCCTCGATGCGCCAGAACTCGTCGAGCGCGTCGCGTCGCGCCAGCGCTTGCTTGCGCAGGTTCTTCTTGATCTCGCGATGTGAGGTCATGCCGGCACTCTACTCGTTCTCTTGGCGTTGCCCGTGTTTGGCACACCGGCTGCCGCGACGGCAACGCGGAATTCGCCGCAAACAGGGCGTGGGTGGGCAGGTTTTATCTGGGCGGGGAGGGTGACGATCCACACGACCGGTGGAGAAGTCGATCCCGGAGACCTACAAAGTAGGTGGGCGCCGTATGGAAAAACCCACGGGTCTTCCCAGGGACAGCTCCCTAAGGATCGTTAAGGCCCCGGGGAAAATGCTCTCCTGCCGCGAGGCGCAGACCGTCGAAGCCAATATAGGCGCTCCGTTCGCGATGCGCCATGGCGATGGCGCTTGCCGTGCAACGATATTTGCGGTGCCGGGCGCGATCCCCTTATGGGAGAAGGTGGATTGGCGCGTAGCGCCAAGACGGATGCGGGGTGCTGGAAGAAACGAACGGTTGCAGCATAGAGCGCACTCAGGTTCAACACATGAGAGCTGCGTTCCGTCCAGCACCCCTCATCCGCCCTCACTTCGTTCAGGCACCTTCTCCCACAAGCGGAGAAGGGACGTCGCGCTTGCCCCACCGGCCACTCCTCCCTAGTGTCGCCGGCAAGGTTATGGAGCTTCGCATGCGCTTTGAAGGAACGGCGGCCTATGTCGCCGACAGGGATCTGATGGTGGCGGTCAACGCGGCGATCGCGCTGGAGCGGCCGCTGCTGGTCAAGGGCGAGCCCGGCACCGGCAAGACCGAGCTCGCCCGCCAGGTGGCCGCCGGCCTCGGCGTCGAGATGATCGAGTGGAACGTCAAGTCCACCACCAGGGCGCAGCAGGGGCTCTACGAATATGACGCCGTGTCGCGGCTGCGCGACAGCCAGCTCGGCGACGACCGCTTCAACGACATCGGCAACTACATCAAGCGCGGCAAGCTGTGGGACGCCTTCGCCGCGGAGAAGAAGGTCGTGCTCTTGATCGACGAGATCGACAAGGCCGACATCGAGTTCCCCAACGACCTGTTGCAGGAACTCGACCGCATGGAGTTCTTCGTCTACGAGACCGGCGAGACGGTGCGCGCCAAGGTTCGGCCCATCGTCATCATCACCTCGAACAACGAGAAGGAGTTGCCGGACGCCTTCCTGCGCCGCTGCTTCTTCCACTACATCCGCTTCCCCGACGTCGACACGCTGCACAGGATCGTCGAGGTCCACTATCCCGGCATCAAGCAGAACCTGGTGCGGGCCGCACTCACCCAGTTCTACGAGATCCGCGACACCGCCGGCCTCAAGAAGAAGCCCTCCACGTCGGAAGCGCTCGACTGGATCCGCCTCCTCGTCGCCGACGACGTGGCGCCCGAGGACCTGCGCGCCGACCCCAGGAACGCGCTGCCCAAGCTGCACGGCGCCCTGCTCAAGAACGAGCAGGACGTGCATCTGTTCGAGCGGCTGGCCTTCATGGCGAGACGTCAGGGTTGAGGCGCGGCCCCGCAGACGCAGATCGCGTTTGAAGATACCCCCACCCCTGACCCCTCCCCACAAGGGGGAGGGGGATTTCTTCTCCGCCGGCACTGAAGGCACTGGTCGTTGGCCGGACTTGCGCCCAAGGTTCCCCTCCCCCTTGTGGGGAGGGGTCAGGGGTGGGGGTACCCACGCACGCGGGCTTGGACGGCCAATACATAGACCTGCCCCCTCCAAGCCCGCCGCAAATCGGCCAGCGCTTTCCCGCGCCGTGGACCGTTGGCCGCGCAGCCGTGCTCGGGCAGGGTCGCCGCAACCGACGCATTCACGGAAGGCAAGGCCATGACCGACATCACCATCCGCCCGCTCGTGCTTGCCGACCATGAGGATTGGCGCCGCCTGTGGACCGCCTATCTCGATTTCTACAACACGGTGCTGTCGGAGAAGATCTACCAGCTCGCCTGGAAGCGCCTGTTCAGCGACGGCGAGTTCGAGCCCAAGGGCCTGATCGCCGTCGTGGACGGCAAGGCGGTCGGCCTGACGCACTATCTCTACCACCGCTCGGGGTGGTCAGAGGCCAACAATTGCTACCTCCAGGACCTGTTCGCCGACCCGGCGGCGCGCGGCAAGGGGATTGGGGCGGCCCTCATCGAGGCCGTCAGGCAGGAAGCGGCCAAGGCCGGCGTCACCAACGTCTACTGGATGACGCACGAGACCAACGCCACGGCGCGCAAGCTCTACGACCGCGTGGCGCGGCGCACCGGCTTCATCGAATACGACCTGCTCTGACCATTGCGGCGACGCGTGTCCTGGGGCCGGCGGCGGCGAGCCTCAGCTCGTCGCCTTCGCCAGCCAGGCGTTCCAGGTGTCCTCGTTGCCGTAGAAGACGTTGAGGTCGATCTTGCCTTCGACGCCGTGCGACAGGCCCGAGCCCGAATACTGCCAGAACACCCACTTGCGGCCGGGATAGACCTTCGAAGGCGGCTGGGCCACGGCGCGCAGCCAGAACGGATAGTCGAGGAACTCGCCCTTGAGGTTGTCGCGGTAGAAGTCGGGCGCCGTGTAGATGATCGGGCGCTGGCCGTAATAGCGCTCCAGCCGGTCCATGAAGACCTGCATCTTCTCGATGATCGTCTCGCGCGGCAGGCGCCGCTTGCAGCTCGACTCGCCATTGTATTCGACGTCGATGACCGGCGGCAGCGCGCCCTCGACCCTCGGCACGTTGCGGATGAACCAGTCGGCCTGCTCGCCGGCGGTGCGGCACCAGTAGAAGAAGTGATAGGCGCCGCGGCGCAGGCCGGCGGCCCCCGCCTCGCGCCAGTTCTCCTTGAACATCGGGTCGAGGTAATCGCCGCCGTCGGTCGCCTTGATGTAGGCGAAGTTGGCGCCCTGCGTCCTCAGCTTCGGCCAGTCGATCTCGCCCTGCCAGCGCGACACGTCGACGCCGTGCACGGCAAAGTTCTTGGGCGACATGGCCTTGCCGAAATTGATCGGCTTGGCGTCGCGGAAGCGGCGGCCGTAGATCTGGCCGGGCGCGAACGGCGTGGCGCGCATCGGGTTCGACGGCGAGACCAGCGCGATCGGCTTGGCGTCCGGGGTCGGGGTGTCGTCGAGTTCGATGACCGGCGCGGCCATCGCCACCTCGACCGGCGCTTCCGTCACGACGGCCTCCGGCACGGGCGGTGCCGCCAGCAGCCCCTGGCGCGGCATCGGCGCGGCCATCGCCTGCTGCACCATCGGAGCCGGAGCCGCGGGCGCCGCCGCGACGTCGGCCGCGGGGATCGGGCTTGCGGGCCGGGCGATGGAGCTCGTCGTTTCCCTCGACGGTGCCGACGACATGATGTCGCTCAGCCCCAGGCTCGAGGTGCAGCCTGCCAGGGTCATGCTGGCGAGAATGATCGCAGACGCGGTTGAAAAACGCATGATACCCGTACGCAAAAGCAACTCGGGTCGAAGGCAGACTCGCCCCCGCTTCCCCACTGACGGGAATTGCTAACGGGAAATTACCAAGAAAGACTGAATCCGATCTTTACTTTAATTAGATTCCAGCTGTTGCAACCTTGCCGAAGGGTCGGACCTTTGGCCGGTCTTGCCAGGACGCGGCATCGCCGACGGGCTTGCCTGCCGGCGCGCGCGCAAGCAAAGTGCCTGCCATGTTCATACCCTTCTTCCTCGAGCTCAAGGCGGCCAAGGTTCCGGTGTCGCTGCGCGAATACCTGACCCTGCTCGAAGGGCTGGGTGCCGATCTCGTCAACTATGACGTCGAGGGCTTCTATTATCTCGCCCGCGCGGCGCTGGTGAAGGACGAGCGCCACATCGACCGTTTCGACCAGGTCTTTTCCCGTTATTTCAAGGGTGTCGAGGCGGTGTCGGGCGAGGGCGGCGTCGATGCCGCCAACATCCCCGAGGAATGGCTGCGCAGGCTCGCCGAAAAGACCCTCACCGACGAGGAGAAGAAGCTGGTCGAGGCGCTCGGCGGCTTCGAGAAGCTGATGGAGACGCTGAAGCAGCGGCTGGAAGAGCAGAAGGGCCGCCACCAGGGCGGGTCCAAATGGATCGGCACCGCCGGCACCTCGCCCTTCGGCGCCTATGGCTACAACCCGGAGGGCGTGCGCATCGGGCAAGCCGAGAGCCGCCACCGCCGCGCGGTGAAGGTTTGGGACAAGCGCGAATTCAGGAATTTCGACGACCAGGTCGAACTCGGCACGCGCAACATCAAGGTGGCGCTCAAGCGTTTGCGCCGCTGGGTGCGCGAGGGCGCCGAGGAAGAGCTCGACCTGCCCGGCACCATCCACGCCACCGCCGATCACGGCTATCTCGACGTGAAGACGCGCCCCGAGCGGCGCAACGCGGTGAAGCTGCTGATGTTCTTCGACGTCGGCGGCTCGATGGACGACCACATCAGGAGCGTGGAGGAGCTGTTCTCGGCGGCGCGGGCCGAGTTCCGCCAGCTCGAATACTTCTACTTCCACAATTGCCTCTACGAAGGCGTGTGGAAGGACAATCGCCGCCGTCATTCCGAGGTCTTGCCCACGCTCGACGTGCTGCACAAATACGGGCACGACTACAAGGTCATCTTCGTCGGCGACGCCTCGATGAGCCCCTACGAGATCGCCTATGCCGGCGGCTCGGTCGAGCACTGGAACCCCGAGCCGGGCGCGGTCTGGCTGCGCCGCGTGCTCGACCAGTGGCCGAACGCCGTGTGGCTCAACCCGACCCGGGAGAAGCACTGGAGCTATACGAGCTCGATCAGGATGATCTCGGACATCTTCGCCAACCGCATGTACCCGCTGACACTGGCGGGCCTGGAGGCGGCAACCAGGCAATTGTCGCGCAAGCATTGACGGGCCGCCCAGTTCACCGTGAAGTGATGCACTGTCGCGCAAAAGCGCTCGTACCTATCTGTGCGATGAAGACATTTGAGCGTGGGAGACCATGAGCATGGACAGCAAGACCTATCCCGTCACCCGCACCGACGCCGAATGGCGCGCGATGCTGACGCCGGAGCAATACCAGGTGATGCGGCACCACGGCACCGAGCGGCCGGGCAGCTGTGCCCTGCTTTACGAGAAGCGCGCCGGCTCCTTCACATGCGCCGGCTGCGACCAGCCCCTGTTTGAATCCAAGCTCAAGTTCGAGAGCGGCACCGGCTGGCCGAGCTTCAACGACCCGGTCGACGGGTCGGTCGAGACCACCGTCGACCGCAGCTACGGCATGATGCGAACGGAAGTGCATTGCGCCAATTGCGGCAGCCACCTCGGCCACGTCTTCCCCGACGGTCCGCCGCCCACCGGGCTGCGCTACTGCATCAACGGTGTCGCGCTGAACTTCGAGCCCGCTGGCTAGAGCAGGCTGGCGAGGACGATCCACAGCGTTGCGCTCAGCTTCAACGCGTTGGCGTTGGGCGCCGCGGTCATGTCGGCGGTCCTGAGCACGCTGCCATAGAGGAACAGGTTGTAGGGCAGCGGCGCGAGATGCACCGCAAACGCCCACCATATCGGCAGTTTTGCGGCGAGGATGAGCAGGGCCACGACCGTCGTGGCGACGTTGATCAGGCTGCCGACACCGATCATGTCGCGCCAGAACAGTTGGCCGAGGGGCACTTCGCCGTGCCAGCGGCGCAAGAAGAATGCCGCAAGGCCGCCGCCGACGGGTCCCGCATTGTCCGAAGGATGAAGCCGCCCGGTATCCGTCATGGCCTGACCCCATGCTGTTGCCGCACTTGCAACAGTCTACCACCCGATTAGGGCATCATATCAGTCGTCTTTACAAGTGCGCCAAAGGTCTTGTTCTGCAACAAGGTGAACGATTGCAAAGCATTCCGGTTCCCGCCGTCGTTCACCTCCTTGCCCCCGCACGCCCTTGGCTCGTGCTTGCGTTTCATTTCAGCCGGTTGAGGTCGGCGGCGCGGTTGTCGATGATCGCTTCCATGGAAAAGAAGCCGGTCACCGTCGCCAGGTCGAAATTGGTGATGAGCTTCTGGTAGAAGGCATCGTATCCGCGCATGCCCCGCGTCACGACCTTGATCAGGTAGTCCCAGTCGCCACCGATGCGGTAGAAGTCGATCACCTCCGGCAGGCGCTCCACATGCTTGCGGAAGTCGTCGGCCCATTCCTTCGAATGGTGGCGGGTGCGGATCATCACGAAGACGGTGAGGTCGTAGCCCAGCGCCGCCACGTCGATGTCGGCATGGGTGCCGCGGATCAGGCCGGTGGTGTTCAGCCGCTGCAGCCGCCGCCAGCAGGCGTTTTGCGACAGCCCGACGCGCTCGGCCAAATCGCGCTGCGAGATCGAGCCGTCCTTCTGGAGGCACGACAGGATCTTGCGATCAATTTCATCGATCTTTTCCATTCTAGCAATCAGATGACACAAATTGCCTGCGCTGTCGCGAGAAAACGATAATGTTTCTCCACTGAAACGCGATTAGACTCTTCGTCCATACCGTCGGGAACGGTTTTTGGAAGAGGAGCGCGCGAAATGTCTGGCACCACCGGTTTGCTGCAAGGGTTCAGGGAGAGCCTTGCTGCCGGCGATACGGTATCGGCGCTGCAGGCCGGGCTGGTCGGCCAGAACGCCAGGATCGAAGGGCCGTTCGGCACCAGGACGCTCGTCTATGCCGACTACGTCGCCTCCGGCCGGGCGCTGATGCAGATCGAGCGCTTCATCCTCGAGGAAGTGCTGCCCTACTACGCCAACAGCCATACCGAGGCCTCCTACTGCGGCGGCTTCATGACCCGCCTGCGCCGCGAGGCGCGCGCGGTCGTCGCCGATTGCTGCGGGGCCACCAGGGAACACGCCGTCGTCTTCGCCGGCTCAGGTGCCACGGCGGGCCTCAACCGGCTGGTCAAGCTGCTCGGCGTCGCCGATGCGATGGCGCAGGGCAAGCGCGTGCGCGTCATCATCGGGCCCTACGAGCACCATTCGAACATCCTGCCCTGGCGCGAAAGCGGCGCCGAGGTGATCGAGATCGCCGAGGCCGCGTCGGGCGGCCCCGACCTGGCGATGCTCGATGCGGCGCTCGCGGTCGAAGCCGACCTCAAGGTCTGCGCCTTTTCCGCCGCCTCCAACGTCACCGGCATCGTCACCGACGTCGCCGGCGTCACCCGCAGGATCAAGGCCGCAGGTGCCAAGGCGGTGTGGGACTATGCGGGCGGCGGACCTTATTTGCCCATCGCCATGTCGCCTGCCGAAGGCGCCGAGATCGACGCGCTCGTCGTCTCGCCGCACAAGTTCATCGGCGGGCCGGGAGCGTCGGGCGTGCTGATCGTTCGCCGCGATGCGGTGACGACCACGAAGCCGTCCTGGCCGGGCGGCGGCACCGTCAAGTTCGTCTCGTCGACGGCGCACGACTACAGCGACAGCCTCGAAACGCGCGAGGAGGCGGGCACGCCCAACGTCGTCGGCGACATCCGCGCCGCGCTGGCCTTCCTGGTCAAGGAGGCGATCGGTGTCGACGCCATGCAGGCGCGCAACGCCGAGCTTACCCGCCGCGCGGTCGCGGCCTGGCAGGGCGTGGATCGGCTGGAACTGCTGGGCTCGCTCGAACCCGGCCGGTTGCCGATCTTCTCGTTCCGGGTGCGCAACGGCCAGGGCGGCTACGTTCACCAGCAGCTCGTCACCCGGATGCTGAGCGACCGGTTCGGCATCCAGGCGCGCGGCGGCTGCGCCTGCGCCGGCCCCTATGTGCATCGGCTGCTCGCCATCGGCGAAGAGGAATCGCAGCGGATGCGCGCGGCGATTCTCGCCGGCGACGAGATGAAGAAGCCCGGCTTCACCCGGCTCAACTTCAGTGTCCTGCTCAGCGAGGACAAGATCTCCTTCATCCTTGATTCGGTCGCGCAGCTCGCCGGCGACGCCGCGCGCTACGAAGGCCAGTACGACCTCGATCCGGGCCGGGCCATCTTCTCCCCGCGCAGCGTCGAAATGGCCATGGCGGTTTAGCGGCAACTTGGCAGGACCACCCACAACGAAAAACGCCGGCATTGCTGCCGGCGTTTTGCATTCCGAAAGGAACCGGCGGCCTCAGGCCATGCCGAGGGCGGCCTTGTAGAGGTCGAGGATCGATTCTTCTTCCGCTCGCTCGTTCTGGTCCTGCTTGCGCAGGCGGATCAGCGTGCGGATCGCCTTGGTGTCGAAGCCGGTGCCCTTGGCCTCGGCATAGACGTCCTTGATGTCGTCGGCGATGGTCTTCTTCTCTTCCTCGAGGCGCTCGATGCGCTCGATGAAGGCGCGCAGCTGGCCGGCGGCAACAGTCTGGCTGGTCTCGGTGATTTCGTCGGCCATGGGGCACTCCGCGAACTTGTGACTGGGAAAGGCGCTGAGTCGTGCGCCACGGAATTTCGGCGGGTTCGATGCCTGATGATGCGTGGAGGGTCAAGGGCAAGCCGTGGCGCAACCGACACATCGCGGCGGAATCGGTGGTTCAGTGGTCCTTCGGGCGGTTGGCCTCGAAGGCTGCCTTCTGGGCGTCGGTCGCCTCGCGCTGGTGCTTCGCCTGCCATTCGGCATAGGGCATGCCATAGACGATCTCGCGCGACGCTTCCTTGGAAAGCTCGACGCCGGCCGCGCCGGCGGCATCGCGATACCAGTTGGACAGGCAGTTGCGGCAGAAGCCGGCGAGGTTCATCAGGTCGATGTTCTGGACGTCCGAGCGCTCGCTCAGATGTTCGAGCAGACGGCGGAAGGCGGCTGCCTCGAAGTCGCGCTTCTGCGCCTCGGTGAGATCGACCATCCTGTCCTCCTTCACAGCGGCCCGGTGCGCGAGCCGAATTGCCTGACCTCGTGTATATCGGGCCGCCGGTTGATGGCGTCAACGATGGGTTCCAGCCGCCCGGCCCAGGCGGCGGCGCCGGCCTCGTCGCCGATCAGGTCCTGGCGGATCTCGATCAGGGCATGGGCGAAGCCGTTGACGATGGCGTGGCGGAACATGGTGTCGCCGCGCAGCGCGCCGTCATAGGGCTCGTTGTCGCCGACCACCAGGGCAGGGTCTTCCGCCAGCATCTCGATCAGCGGCCAGGCGGCGCGGTGGTCCATGTCCCAGAGCACGCCCGCATGCCACGGCCTGGCGCGGCCCTGCATCACCGGCGTGAAGGAGTGGATCGACAAGAGGAACGGCGCGGTGCCGGTGCTCTGGTGCACCGAGGCGACCATGGCGCCGACGGCGTCGTGGTAGGGACGGTAGAAATTGTCGAGGCGCCGTTCGCGCTCCTCGTCCGACATCGGGTAATTGCCCGGAATGACCGAGCCGTCATAGAGCTGGCGGATCAGGGTGGGGTCGTCCTCGCCGCGATTGGGGTCGATCAAGAGCCGCGAGAAATTGGCCAGCACCGCCGGCACGCCGAGCAGCGCCGCCAGCCTGCGCGTCACCTGTTCGGCGCCGATGTCGTAGGCGATGTGGCGGTCGAATTCCTCCGGCGGGAGACCGAGATCGCCATATTCCTGCGGAAGGTCGCGGCGGGCATGGTCGCAAATCAGCACGAGGCCTTGGCGGCGGTCGCCTTCGACGATGTCGAAAGGGGCAAAAAGGGCTGTTCGCGTCATCGGCGGCAATTTGTCCTTGGGCGGTCCCGCGGGCGCCGGCGCGACCGGCGCTGCGGTGGGGATATGTGCTAACGCCGTTGTTTTGCCAACCTTTTTTCGAATATGCCAGATGGGGCGGCAAATCACGCGGGACGCGCTCATCTAAATCGATTGGATAAGCTCATTGCCGCGCGTTGACATGCGCCCGGACATTGCCGAAAAGGGGCACCTAATATGCAGAACACGTCGAAGAGGGGCATCGGGATGGGATACGTCGGGGGGCCGCGCCTGCGCTCAACCGTCGCAGCGCTCTCCCTGTTTCTCGCTGTCCCGCTCATTGCCGCCGTCGCCGCGACGCCGGCCAGCGCCGATTTCCGCGTCTGCAACGCGACGCAGAACCTCGTCGGCGTCGGCATCGGCTACCGCGCCAAGACCGGCTGGATCACCGAGGGCTGGTGGCACATCGAAGGCTCGACCTGCAAGACGCTGATCGAAGGGCCGCTGTCATCGAGGTTTTACTATCTCTATGCAGAAGATGCCGAGCGCGGCGGCCGCTGGGACGGTCCGATCACCATGTGCGTGGCCGAGAAAGAGTTCAAGATTGCCGGCGTGACCGACTGCGTGGCGCGCGGTTTCCAGCGCGCCGGCTTCCAGGAATACGATACGGGCGAGCAGGCGAACTGGATGGTCCAGCTCACCGACGAACCCGCAACGGGCGGCGCCACAGCCGCCTCGGGAACGAACGGTCAATGAGACGCAGCCGCAAGGTCAAGATACTCGCAACACTCGGCCCCGCCTCCTCCGACGAGGCGATGATCCGAAGGCTCTTCGAGGCGGGAGCCGACGTCTTCCGCATCAACATGAGCCATACCGACCATGATTCGATGCGCACGCTCGTCGGCCGCATCCGCAAGGTCGAGGGCGACGTGGGCCGGCCGATCGGCATCCTCGCCGACCTGCAGGGGCCCAAGCTCCGCGTCGGCAAGTTCGCCAACGGCAAGGAAGAGCTGACCGTCGGCCAGACCTTCACCCTCGACGACAATCCCGAGTTCGGAACGTCGAGCCGCGTGCACCTGCCGCATCCCGAGATCCTCAAGTCGGTGCAGGCCGGCCATCGCCTGCTGATCGACGACGGCAAGCTCGAACTCAAGGCAACCAAGGCCGACGGCAGGTCGATCGTCTGCACCGTCGTCGCCGGCACCAGGATTTCCGACAAGAAGGGCGTCAGCCTGCCCGACACCGACCTGCCGGTCGGCGCGCTGACCGAAAAGGACCGCAAGGACCTCGACGCGGTGCTCGAAACCGGCGTCGACTGGGTGGCGCTGTCGTTCATCCAGCGCCCCGAGGACCTGGCCGAGGCCCGCAAGATCGCGCAAGGGCGCGCGCTGTTGCTCTCCAAGATCGAGAAGCCGCAGGCGGTCGCCCGGCTCGCCGAGATCATCGACCTGTCCGATGCCCTGATGGTCGCCCGCGGCGACCTCGGCGTCGAGATGCCGATCGAGGCGGTTCCCGGTATCCAGAAGCAGATCACCCGCGCCGCCCGCCGCGCCGGCAAACCGGTGGTCGTCGCCACCCAGATGCTGGAATCGATGATCACCGCACCGGTGCCGACCCGCGCCGAGGTCTCCGACGTGGCGACCGCCGTGTTCGAAGGTGCGGACGCCATCATGCTGTCGGCCGAATCCGCCGCCGGGCAATACCCGGTCGAGTCGGTGGCGACCATGGACCGCATCGCCCAGCAGGTCGAGAAGGACCCGACCTATCCGGGCATCATCAACGCCCAGCGCTCGCAGCCGGAGCCGACCGGCGCCGACGCCATTTCGCTCGCCGCGCGTGAAATCGCCGAGACGCTGAAGCTGTCGGCGATCGTCACCTACACCGCTTCGGGCACCACCGGCCTGCGCGCGGCGCGCGAGCGGCCGCAGGTGCCGATCATCGCGCTGTCGCCGATCGTCGACACGGCGCGCCGCCTGTCGCTCCTGTGGGGCACGCACTGCGTCGTCTCGCCCGACGCCGTGGATCTCGACGACATGGTCGATCGCGCCTGCAACGTCGCGTTCAACGAAGGCTTTGCCGGCGCCGGCGACCGGATCATCATCACGGCCGGCGTGCCGCTGAGGACGCCCGGCTCCACCAACATGCTGCGCATCGCCTATGTCGGGCCGGGCGGCAAGGGAAGCAGGTGAGCGAATAGGGAATAGCGAAGTAGTGAGTAGGGAATAGAGACCCCTGCCGTTCCAGGCAGGCACGCCCGACTACTCTCTACTCACCATTCGCTACTCACTCCCGCGGCCTTCTCGTTCACGCACCCTGCCGCATGCACGTCGCCGGCAATCCGCGCCTCGACGGCGCGGGCCGTCGCCTGCAGGTCACGCGGCTGGCCGGCGAGTTTTTCGACGGCCGCCACGACCAGCTCCGGCGCCACCCAGTCCGGCTTGTGGCCGAGGTTCCTGACCCAGACCATCTCGGCGTCCGCAATGTCGCGTGCGAGCCCGACGGAATGGATCTCCTCGTAGACGACCGTGTCCTCGTCGCCCGAGATCACCACCGTCGGCACGCCGATGCCGCGATAGCGCGGCGCTGCCGCGAGCACGTGCCGGTACAGCCCTTCGACATCGATCGCATTCGCCAGGAACGCCTGCGGTCGCAGCACCAGTTTGATCGAGGCGTCGTCGACATAGGCTTGCGGCACCTGGTTGGGCGAGAAGACGCACGTGGTCGCGGCACCGATGCGCATCAGCCCTGCCGGGTTGGCGATCGTTTCCGCGAAGATGCGGCCGATCACCGGCATGGCGCTCAAGCTGTAATACCAGGAGGTGCCGCCGCCCGGCCAGGGATGCGTCGCCGCCGACAGGAACAGCAGGCCACGCGTCTTCCCGGGATGTTCGAGCGCAAACGTCGCGGCCACCGCGCCGCCGAACGAATGGCCGACGATGATCGCCTCCTCGATGCCGAGCCTGTCCATCAGGGCCGCGATGGTGGCCGACTGCTCCGTCGGGTCCTCGTTGTCGCCCCGCCCGCGGCCCGACCAGCCGTGGCCCGGCCGGTCGAAGAACAGCATCTCGGCGCGGCCTTCGAACCGTGGCCTCAGCGGCAGCATCTGGTCCTTCAGATTGGCACTCGCACCGTGGATGAACACAAGTGCCGGCAGGTCGCCGCCGGGCGGTGCGGGCACGTGCACGTAGTGGATCCCGGCGCCGGCGATGTCGACGAAGCTGCCCGTCGGCGGGTTGCGTCGCTCGATCAGCCTCGATGCCACACGGGTTGCGCCCGCAAGCGCCAGCACCAGCGCAAGCAGCAGGACCAGGATCGCGGTGAGAATGTTCATGCGGCTCGTGGGAGGGAGGAGAGGCTGGGAAGTGGGGGAGTACGGCAGTAAGGGAGTAGGGGAGTAGGGGAGTAGGGGAGTAGGGAAATGGGGCAGCAGGGCAAGATGGCAGCAGACAAGGTCATTCTGCCGTATCTGCCCTACTCCCCTACTCCCCTACTCCCCTATCAAATTCCTTCGCCGGCCAGCTCTTCCGACAGCCGCGACACCTCGTTCTGGGCGTTGCGCAGCATCGGGTAGATGTCGAGCACGCGCTGCCAGGCCTTGAGCGCCAGTTCGTCGCGCCCGGTCGCCGTCATGATCTGGGCCATGCCCGACAGCGCGCCGAAATGCCGGGGCTCGAGTTCGAGCGTGTGCTCGATGTCGGACATCGACTTGCGATAATTCTGCATCAGGAAGTGCACGGTGGCGCGGCGGTTCCAGCCTTCGGCATAGCTGGGGTCGAGCGTGACGATCTGGTCGAGGAAATCGAGCGCGACGTCGTATTTCTTGGCTTCTATGGCCTGTTGCGACCACAGCATCATCAGGTCGACGGAAGAGCTGCCGGACTTGTTCCACTCATCCCAGATGCGGCTGGCAATGCGCTCGGCGGCCTTTTCGTTGCGCTCCCGCTTCAGCTCGGAAAACAGGACCTGCAGCGGGTTTTCCGCCTTGGCCACCGCTGCGCTGCTTGGCGTTTCGGCCAATAGCGCCCCGGGCGACAGGCTGGCTGTTAGCACCAGGGCAAAAATGGCAAAAACGTTCCGCATGCGGAAATTCTAGACCCCCGCATGGGAACGTCAAACTGAAATTGCCGTGATGCGCCGGCCGCAGGCGGCCGGGCCTACATCAGCCCTGGCGAGCCTTGTAGCGCGGGGCGGTCTTGTTGATGATGTAGATGCGGCCCTTGCGACGAACCAGCTGGCAGTCACGGTGGCGGCCCTTGAGCGCTTTGAGCGAATTCTTGATCTTCATGTCACTGACCCGTCGATGGGGCCCATCAGTCGGGCCGAAACAAAAGCGCGCCAAACAGCGCGCCCAAATTGTGTGTCTGGCTCATAGACGAGGAGTCGCGGCCAGTCAACCGCGGGCGTGGCATTCCGTAGCCCTTTCCTGCAGCGCATTTGCGGCGCTGCAGTCGGCTAGCCGGCTCGTCATCGCCGGATGGGCGAAATGCGGGTGAAATGGCCCATCTTGCGGCCGGGGCGGGCCTCGGCCTTGCCGTAGAGATGGACCGCGACGTCGGGCTCGGCGAGCAGCGACGGCACCCGGTCGATGTCGTCGCCGACGAGGTTTTCCATCACGCAGTCGGAATGGCGGTTGGCGTCGCCCAGCGGCAGGCCCGCGACCGCGCGGACGTGCTGTTCGAACTGCGAGACCGTGCAGGCCGCTTCCGTCCAATGGCCGGAATTGTGCACGCGCGGCGCCATTTCGTTGGCAAGCAGCGAGCCGTCGGGCAGGACGAAGAATTCGATGCCGATGACGCCGACATAATCGAGTGCCGAGAGGATGCGCCGGGCAGCGTCGCGCGCCGCTTCGGCGGTCTCCGGACCGATCGCGGCAGGCACGGTCGAGGTGTGCAGGATGCCGTTTTTGTGGACGTTCTCGGCGGCGTCGAAGACCGCCACGCTGCCGTCGATGCCGCGCGCCGCGATCACCGACATCTCGCGCTCGAAGGCGACGAAGGATTCGAGGATCAGCGGCACGTTGCCGAGCGAGGCGCAGGTGCCGTCGAAGCCGCCCGTCGTCATGTTGCGGAAGACCATCTGGCCCTTGCCGTCGTAACCCATGCGGCGGGTCTTGAGGATGCCGCTGCCGCCGAAGGCATGGAGGGCGTCGGCGAGGTCCTGGTCGTTTTCCACAGGGCGGAAGCCGGCTGTGGATATCCCGATGCTGTTGAGGAAGGTCTTTTCCGACAGTCTGTCCTGCGAGACCTCCAGCGCGCGCGCCGGCGGATGGACCGGTGCGCTGCGCGAAAGATGCTCGGCGGCCACGACCGGCACGTTCTCGAACTCATAGGTCACGACGGCGCTTGCGCCGGCGAGTTCGTCGAGGGCCGCGGGATCGTCATAGGCGGCGGCGATCTGGCGATTGGCGACCTGCGCGGCGGGGCAGTCGGCCTGGGGTTCGAGCACGATGGTCCTGTAGCCCAGGCGGGCGGCGGCCATGGCGAGCATCCGGCCGAGCTGGCCGCCGCCGACGATGCCGATGGTCGCGCCGAGGGGGAGGGGGGCCGTCACGCTTCGTCCGTCGGCCGTTCGGCGACCCGGGCGGTCTGGGCGGCGCGCCACTCTTCGAGCCGTTGGGCGAGGGCGTCGTCCGACAGCGCCAGCACGGCCGCGGCCAGCAGCGCCGCATTGGCCGCGCCCGCCTTGCCGATGGCAAGGGTGCCGACGGGAATGCCCGCTGGCATCTGGACGATGGAAAGCAGCGAATCCTGTCCCGACAGCGCCTTGGATTCGACCGGCACGCCGAACACCGGCAGCGAGGTCATGGCGGCGGTCATGCCCGGCAAATGGGCGGCTCCGCCGGCGCCGGCGATGATGACGCGGAAGCC
Source organism: Mesorhizobium sp. CC13 (assembly GCF_039907765.1). Lineage (NCBI taxonomy): Bacteria > Pseudomonadati > Pseudomonadota > Alphaproteobacteria > Hyphomicrobiales > Phyllobacteriaceae > Mesorhizobium > Mesorhizobium sp. CC13. The sequence continues at coordinate 247,992 of NZ_JARDJI010000006.1, forward strand.
GGCAGCCTTGGCGCCCCTGGCGAACTCGTAGAGGCGGTCGGGGGTGCGATGGGCAGAGACGATCCGCGCCTCGTGCGAGATGCCGAGGACCTCGAGCAGTTCGGCGGCATGGCGCATGGTCGCCCAGTCGGACTGGCTGCCCATGATGATGGCGACGTCGACCCTGTCCTTGCTCACGCGCGGCACCTCTGTTTGACAGGCTGCGCTTAGCGGAATTGCAGACGGATCGCAACAAAGCCGCGCCGGCGCGGTGCCGATTCTCAGGCTATGATGTCGGGAATGATGCGGTCCTCGATCTGGGCGATCTTGTCCTTGAGGACCAGCTTCTTCTTCTTCATGCGCTGGATCTGGAGCGGATCGCAGCCGGTCGCGATCATCGCGTTGATCGCGACATCGAAATCGGCATGTTCTTGCTTCAAGCGTGCAAACTCGAGACGAATCTCGGCCTGTTCCTGTTCCGACATGTCTACCGTCTGCAAACTCACTGGCGCACCCGGGCGCTCCAAAGGCGGGGGCCGGAAACTCTTGTCACCGGCGCGAAGCCCTTATCACATTTCGGGCTGTCAGGAAATGCTACCACATCATATTCGACATCTCCCAAAGGGGGTGGCAGACTGTCACGGTTCCGTCACAGAGCGCTGTCTGCGGTGGGCACGCTCGTGTGCGGTGCAATCATGAATCCATGAAAGGGAGATCCAATCATGTCTCTTGCATCCCATCTTGAAGAGCTTCAGCGGAAACATGGCGACATCGAACGTCAGCTGGACGAAGCGATGAACCATCCTTCCGTCGACGACCTGCAACTCGTCGCGCTGAAGCGTCGCAAGCTGGCGCTCAAGGACGAGATTGAGAAACTGAAAGGGTCGCCGACCCAACACTGAGGTCAGGACGTCGGTCTTTTCAGGGGCTGCATCGGCTGATGCGGCCCCGGATAACGGCGGCAGTCACGCATTGCCGCCGAATTTGTCTGGGCATGAATCCGTCAATTCCAAACTAGGCCGGTGAGGGCCGGAGCCGGGCGAACCGCTTGCTGGAGCAATTCCAGGAAAAGTGCGCAGCGGCTTTCTGTCCGGAATTGCGCCGCAACAACGAGATGGAGCGTCTTCGCGCTTCGAAGAAATGCGGAAGTACTCTAACCTTCCCAGAACTGATCCAGCCAGAGGTTGAGCTTGCGGAAGCCGCTGTTGCTGACCGCATAGAACCGCTTGGTGCCTTCGGCACGGGCGCTGACCAGCCCCGCATCGAGCAGCACCTTGAGATGCTGCGATACGGCTGGTCGGGAAACCGGCAATCCCTCGGCAAGCTGCGTCACCGTCTTCGGACCGCGGCGCAATTCCTCGAGCAGGCGGCGTCGGTTGGCGTCGGCGATTGCCAGAAACGTGTCGTGGGCAGTCATCCATCCTTTGTGCCGCAACACGCCGGAAACCTCAACCGAGAGTCGCAAGAGGATGTATGTTCGCCGAACCGCGGCCCGCCCGTGGCAACAGGCCGTCAGTCCTGCAGTTCGGGTTTCTGCCGCGGATCGAGGCGCAGCGATTCGGGCGTCGCCGAACGGTCGGCGGGCAGCGTCTTGAAGGCTTCGCGCTCCTCGATCGGCACCGGGGCGCGGCGGCGGATGCGCAGCGCGGTGTAGCCGGCGAGCGCGAAATGCGCGGCCGCGGTGGCCAGGAACAGGGCCTCCGGTCGCATCATGTCCATCAGGCCTGCGCCGAGCATCGGCCCGACCATGGTGCCGAAGCCGTAGAGCAGCAGCAGGCCACCGGAAACCTTGACGAAATCCTCCGGCTTGGCGTGGTCGTTGGCATGCGCCACCGCCAGCGAATAGAGCGTGTAGGCGAAGGCGCCGTAGCAGGCGGTCATGAAGATCACGAACGTGCCGGATCGTGGGGCGACGAGGAAGATGAGCGTGGCGGCGACGGCCGAGGCGAGCGAGGCGCCGATCAGCACGTAGCGGCGGTCGGTGCGGTCGGAGATCTTGCCGACCGGGATCTGCAGCGCCGCACCGGCAACCACCACCAGGCTCATCATCAGCGCGATCTGGGGCGTCGAGATGCCGATGCGGGCGCCATAGACCGCGCCCAGCGTGCCCCAGTCGCCGTTCGCCACGCCGATGAGGAAGCAGGCGACCGAGGCGACCGGCGAGTTGGCGTAGAGCCCCTTGAGGTCGAGCGACACGTCCTGCAACGGCTTGGGGTGCGCCGCGCTCGACACCGCCGTCGGGATCAGCGACAGGCAGAACAGGATGCCGGTGACCATGAACAGCGACGCGCTTTTGACGTCGCCGCCGGCGACCATCATCTGGCCGGCCATGATCGAGGCATAGGTCACCATCATGTAGAGGCCGAAGACGGTGCCGCGGTTCTCGTTGGTGGCGCGCTCGTTGAGCCAGCTTTCGATCACCATGAAGGCGCCGGCCATGACGAAGCCGGTGAAGGCGCGCAGCAGGATCCAGACATATTCGTTGACGATCAGCCCGGTGAGCAGGGCGACGATCGCCGCGGAGGCGGCAAAGGTGCCGAAGGCGCGCACGTGGCCGGCGCGGCGCACGACGCGCGGGGCGAAGAAGCAGCCGGCGACGAAGCCGCCCGCCCAGGCCGTGCCCATCAGGCCTAGTGCCGTGGTGGAGAAGCCCTCCTCTTGGCCGCGAAGTGGGAGCAGGAGGCCGTGCAGGCCCGAGGCGGCGAGGAGAAAGGCCGTGCCGCGGAGCAGCGAGAGAATCGGCCTGTAGGCTGCGAGCATCGGTCTGTCCCACCAAGAATCAGTTTGTGCCGGATCGTGAAGACAGCCCCAGTAGGGCATTTCGGCGGCGGCGATGTGTCAGCGCTTGAACAGCGCCTCGGCGGCCGACTTGGTCGTGCCCTTGGCGGCAAGCTCCGCCTCGAGCCGGACGATCTCGGCCTTGAGCAGGCCGATGCGGTCGTCGAGCTCGCCGACGGACAGGAGCGACAGGTCCTGGCCGATCTCGTGGGCGAGGGGCTTCTTCTTGGGTTCGTCGTCGAAGAGCGCCATCTGATGCCTCCATCCGCGGACAGGCGTTTGCCTGATTTGCCAATCAGAATACATAGTGCGGGCAAGGACATGCAAATGCCGGCGCGCGCCGGACGGAACGGAGACCAAAAAGACATGGCCAACGCTGCCAGACTTCCGGAGAAGATGCTTGCGGTGGCGATCACCCAGCCCGGCGGGCCGAGGGTGCTCAAGGCGGAAAAGCGCGACCTGCCGGAGGCGGGCGCCGGCGAGATCCTGATCAGGGTGCACGCGGCAGGCGTCAACCGGCCGGACGTGCTGCAGCGCAAGGGCGCCTACCCCGCGCCGCCCGGCGCCTCCGACCTGCCGGGGCTCGAAGTGTCGGGCGAGGTGGCGGCACTCGGCGCGGGCGTTTCGCGCTGGCGCCTGGGCGACCAGGTCTGCGCGCTGACGCCGGGAGGCGGCTATGCCGAATACGCCAGGGTGCACGAAACCAACGCGCTGCCGATACCGGCGGGCTTCACCTTCACGGAGGCCGCGGCGCTGCCCGAGACCTTCTTCACGGTCTGGCACAACGTGTTCGAGCGCGGGGCGCTGAAGGCCGGCGAAACGCTTTTGGTACATGGCGGCACGTCGGGCATCGGCACCACCGCGATCCAGCTGGCCTCGGCCTTCGGCGCCTATGTGATCACCACCGCCGGCTCGGACGAAAAATGCGCCGCCTGCCTGAAGCTCGGGGCGGACAGGGCGATCAACTACAAGACCGAGGACTTCGTCCAGGCGGTCAAGGACGCCACCGACGGCAAGGGCGCCGACGTCATCCTCGACATGGTCGGCGGCGACTATGTCGGGCGCAACTACCACGCGGCGGCGGTCGACGGGCGCATCGTCCAGATCGCCACCCAGGGCGGGGCGGTGGCAAGCGCCGACTTCTCCAGGCTGATGGTCAAGCGGCTCACCCATACCGGCTCGACGCTCAGGCCACGCACCACCGAGTTCAAGGCCGGGATCGCTGCGGCACTCGAAGCGCAGGTGTGGCCGCTGCTCGCCGTCCGCCGCGTAGCCCCGGTGATGGACATGATCTTCCCGCTCAGGGAAGCCTGGCGGGCACATGAGCGGATGGAAGAGGGCGAGCACATCGGCAAGATCGTGCTCGACGTCGGCTAGCCGCTCGCCGGGCGCCGACTTCTACGGCACCGTGCCGCGGACGGCCCAGGCGACGTTGGCGAAGGAGCGCGGACCGTCGGGCCGGCCGGCCTCGTAGGCGTCGCGCACGGCTACCTCCGTGCGCGCCCGCTCGGCGGCGCCGAGGCTTGCCACATATTTGCCGAGCGGACCCTCGCCGGCGCTGATCGGCGCCCAGAAGTCGTCGAAACCGGCATAGTCCATGCGGATCATCAGCTCGGTCTCGCTGACGTTCGAAAGACCCTGCTCGCCAAAAGTCCGCGCCATCTCGCCCGGCTGCATCATCGGCTGGAAGCAGTAGCGGGCGCGCAGCTGCCGGCCGCCTTCGCTCAATGCCGCCACCGTGTCGACCACCATGCGCATGCCCGGCATGCCGCCGAGATGGTCCCAGACGGTCGCCGCGACGACGCCGCCCGGCCGGGTGACGCGGCGCATCTCGGCCACCGCCTTGCCGGCCTCGGGCACGAAATGCAGCACGAGCAAGGCGAGCGCGCGGTCGAAGCTCGCATCGGCGAAGGGCAGGTCGCAGGCGTCCGCCTGGCTGATCTTTATACGCGGGTCGGTGTTGCGGGCCTCGGCCGCCGCGACGAAGACGGGGGAAAAATCGATGGCCGCGATCCCGGCGAGGTCGGCGGTCTCGGCGAGCGTGAAGGTCAAGCTGCCGGTGCCGCAGCCGACGTCGAGCACCTTCTCGCCATGGGCAAGGCCGGCGAAGTCGATGAACAGCGGCGCGAGCCTGCGGCTCCAGCGGCCCATCAGCTGCTCGTAGCCGGCCGCGTCCTGCACGTTGAAGCTTGACGTCATCGAAGCCTCCCGATCACTGAGCCATGGTAGGCGAGGGGAGGGGCGTTGCCAAGGCAGCAGCGCCGGCCGCCCCGGCGGTCGCGCGCCCGCGCGTCAGCGCCAGCCATTGGCGAGCTGCAGCGCGAACATCAGCATGCCGACGACGCGGCGCTCGGCCTCCCGGCTGAACGGCATGCCGCAGAGGCGCGAGCGGCCCAGGGTCGGCGAGGCGCGGCAGCGCCCAAAGCTGCGGCATTCGCGCCGCGGGCAGTTCTGGTGCGCGCCGTCCTGGGTGGCGGCGATCGACAGGGCCAGCGCAATCGCGTTGTGCAGGCTGAGCGGAGCGGGGCTCCCGCCGATCTCGATGTCGGGGATGGGTTCTTCGGGGTGGCGTTTCCTGGTCATGGGCTTGCTGCTCCTGATCGGGCCGCCCGGGTGGCTGATGGGCCGCGGGCCGGCCGGGTTGATGGGTTTTCTTGGGGGGCGAAAAGGCGCGGGCGCGCGAAGGCGTTCCCGCGCCGAAAAAGGCCGGGTCGTGCCGGGAAAGCGGACGCATGGCTTTGCGTCTCTTTGATGCTAGTGCGTGACGCTTGGCCATGCGTCCGCCGGCGCTCTTGCCCCGCTCAGTCGCCCCGATGCGTTCGCACCGGCGGCCGCCGCAAGGCCCGGGCCTGGGGGCTCATCACCCAGCGGGGGCACCGTCTCCCCCGCCGACCCGGACGCCGCCGCCCTCCCCTGGCATCCGGTTCATGACCCGGGTTCCCGCGAGGGCGATGCGGGGATTATCCGTGAGGTGCGAAGGGGCGTGGAAAAGAAAATTTTTCGACCAACGGGGGTGTTGCCGGGCGGGGGCGGAGCAATGCAGCAATTTCAAGGAGATGGCTTGGCCGGGGCGCGCTGCCTCGGGGTGTTTTCAAGAAAAGGCTATCCACGTCCTGACGGGGTGCTACCTGGCGGTGAGAAGTCGACGGTTGCGATAGCTCTGCGGCTCGTGGCCTTGGCCAGTGCGAGGGTCAGCTGCCGTGTCCGTAGCAGGGCAGCTTCCTGCCGGCCGCTGTTCGCGGTGACCAAACACGGACGAGATTAGGAGCATCAGAAAGCTAGGCTAAGCTGGCGCGATTGTGGCTTGGATTCGCGACGCCAAATCCACGCATCGAACTCTCGACGTGAGACCGACAGTAAGTCTGCTGCGAAGCAGAACGCCTTTTTAAGATAGTGGTAATCTGTGACGTCGATGCCAACGCGCTTCGCGAAAGTCCTGATATGTCGATCAACTGCAATGGATTCGATCCCGATCAGGCATGCCATATAGTCAACCGTCTTGGGACCAATGCCGTGCAATTCTTGGAGATGGTCACAAAAATCGTCATCCCGAAGCCAGACCCGCAATCCATCAACGTCTTTGATGCCGGCGTTGCAGACTGAGATGACTATCCGTTCGAAACGCGCAGCCTTTACCGGATGCTTCCAATCCAAGAAATCTGTAGTGCAGCCCGTCCTTATGATTTCTACCAAAGCATCCGAAGTAGCTGCATGCGGGTAGTGCACGAGAATGCGATTTACACGCGGACGAACAACCGAGGCGTAATTCAGGCCCGCTTGAAGTACCGCATCGGCCAAAACGGCTCCGAGGTGGTCATAGTATGCTCGAACACTATGAGAATGAGCGGACACACCCTCCGCGCTAGCAAAATCCGCTATCTTTCTTGCGGCAACAAGAATCTCTATCGGATCGCTGCCCGCCGGTCGCGCTCTCATGTCATCAGTCCTGCCTTTCGTAGTGCGACTAGCCGTTCTACACAGTTAGGGCAAGCTCCACACGGCAATTGGCTGGCGGCTTGGCAGGAAAACGTCCGCCCAATTGGGACACCCAAGCGCAGGGCTTCCTGTGCCACATCGGTCTTCGATGAATATCTAAAGGGGGATACAAATCGAACCGGTCCAACTGCTTCAGAAAGGCCGTCGAGCTTGTTCATGAAGTCGGCGGTACAATCGATTTCTTTGGCGTGATTGCTGTTTATGAAGCCGGTATAGACCTCCATTATTCCTAACGTTTGAGCGCGGGCGGCAGCAGCTGCATAGAAAAGAAGCGTTCGATAGGGGATGTATAGATCGTCATCTTTCACTTCCTCTTCCCAGAGATTGGCCTCAACAATCAAGCGGGAGTGCGACGCTCTAAACAGATCAGAAAGACAATTCCTCTCGGGCTGTTCTGTACCAGATGGCAATACCTCGTTCACGCGACGCCACTCAGTCTCTACACAATGTTGCCCATAGTCAAAAAACAGTGGCTTGATCTTGAGACCGCGAGCGGCAAGTTGATAGGCCACGGTGGTGGAATCCAAACCGCCGGAAGCCATCAGCATTACCGTCGTCATGAGTGTGTCTTCCGAATGTTCGACAGGCAAGCAAAAACACCATTCAGGCAATTGTCTAAATCTTCTGAGTAGACATTGCTTCCACATATCACCATCGTGTTGCCATTTTCCTTGCGGGGGTCAAATGTTATTACTGGTTTGCCCATCGCAATGGCCATTCCCACTTCCACCAAGGTTCCGGGGTCTCGGAACAGCGGGACTGCGAGCACTAATGAGCAACATTTTAGTAACTCCACATCCTTGTGGTAGAAATCCCGCAGAGCTTGGTGCGTAGATCCACTTTCGGCTTCGCCATTTTCCTGAACGGGCCTTCGCACGACGAAATTGTGATATTCCAGTGCTGACACAGCTGCATCGACTTCTGGCTTGACGACATAAGAGGCTGTTTGGAAAATCGGATTTGAGGGGTTCCCACCGGGCGTGAAGCGTGATTCAGGGCGCGGATGTGGACCGA